>JAYZXG010000179.1:0-4924 GCA_036141435.1 Pseudomonadota bacterium
CAGGAAGTCCATTGTTTCTGCCCTGCCGATCACCGCGAACCCGTCAGGCTTTTCCAGATCGGATGCTGTCTTGGCGAGGAATTTATTGTGCGAGAGGCCAACGGAGACGGTGATCCCGACGTCCTCCCAGATCTGGCGCTGCAGGCGCAGCAGGGTGTGTGCAGGCGGCGCGTTATGCAGGCGCTGGGTGCCTGACAGGTCCAGGAAGGCCTCGTCGATGGAGAGTGGTTCCACCAGCGGCGTGATCTCCCGCATCATGTCGCGGATCCTGTAGCCCTCCCGGGTGTATTTGCCATGCTCCGGCTTGATGACGACGGCGTCGGGGCAGGCGGCGAGCGCCTTGAACATCGGCATGGCGGAATGCACGCCATACATGCGGGCGACATAACAGGCTGTGGAGACGACGCCGCGCTGGCCACCGCCGATGATGACCGGCTTGTCTTCCAGTTCCGGATTGTCGCGCTTTTCGATCGCGGCAAAAAACGCATCACAATCAATATGGGCGATGGACAACATGTTCAGCTCGTCATGCCGCAGAACGCGGCGCGAGCCACAGGCCGTGCATTGGCGCGCGTCTGCGGCCAGCGGTGCCAAGCAGGCCCGGCAATAGGCGCCCGCCTCGCTCATTCCCCTGCGTCCCAGAGCCAGGCGGCACCGCGGACACCGGAACTGTCGCCGTGCTTGTTGCGGAGGATGCGCGTGCGACGAATGTCAGAAAAGAGCCAGTGGCCCAGCTGCGCCTCCACCTGTTCCGGCAGGTTGTGCATGTTCGAGACCCCGCCGCCCAGCACCACACAGTCCGCGTCGATGATATTGATGACACTGGCCAGGGCCCGGGCGAGGCGATCGACATAAAGATTGCGACTGGCCGCGCAGGCATCGTCCTTCGTCGTCGCGATCGCCTCTGCAGTCAGTGTGGTGCCGTGCTCCCGGTTGTGCTGGGCGGCCCATCCCGGCCCCGATAGCCAGGTCTCGATACACCCGGTCAGCCCGCACCAGCACGCGCTGCCGGGGAATTCAGCCTCGCGCATCCAGGGCAGGGAGTTATGTCCCCACTCTCCGGCGATATGTTGGGGGCCGTCATGCAGCGCGCCATTGATCACCAGACCGCCTCCAACACCGGTTCCGATGATCACACCGAATACCGTATCAAACCCGCGCCCGGCGCCATCGGTCGCTTCGGAGAGGGCGAAGCAGTCTGCGTCGTTTGCGAGGCGAATCGGTCGGGCGAGCCGGGTTTCGAGATCGGTCCGGAAGGAGCGTTCGTTGAGCCAGGTCGAGTTGGCATTGCGCATCAGCCCGCTGGCGGGACTGATCGATCCGGGGTGGCCGATGCCCACGCGGGCCGAGCTGCCCAGCGCCTGTTCCATTTGCGTGACCAGTCCAGCTATAGCTGACAATCCGGCGTCATATTCCGGCGGGCTGGAGATCCGCTTGCGGGCCAGTTCCTCGCCCGTTGGGGAGAGCGCCAGCGCCTCGATTTTCGTGCCGCCAAGATCGATACCGAGCCGGATCATGATTTTGCCTTATATACCTTTAGATATAAGCTTGTATGTCATCTTTGTTCTTATCTTGTTCTACAGGGCAAGAAAAGCGCGGCCAGACTCATTGTTGGTTAAGGAAGATCGGTTTTAGTGCACGAGGGGTTCAACAAGCGCCACAAAGGCGCACCATCTACGGGAAGCGTATCGTCGCTATGCTGCAGGTCATGCCGAAAAAGGTCCTGATCGTCGAAGATAACGAGCTCAATATGAAGCTCTTCAACGATCTGCTTGAGGCTCATGGTTATGAGACCTTGCAGACCAAGGATGGATTCAAGGCGCTCGAGATGGCGCGTGAACACACCCCCGATCTCATTCTCATGGATATCCAGCTTCCCGAGGTCTCTGGCCTGGAAGTGACGAAATGGCTCAAGGACGACGAGTCCCTGCAGACCATTCCGGTCGTCGCGGTGACGGCCTTTGCCATGAAGGGCGATGAGGAACGCATCCGCGAGGGCGGCTGCGAGGCCTACCTGTCCAAGCCCATCACTGTCTCCACCTTCATTGAAACGGTTCGCCAATTCCTGGACTAGGTGGTTAGACGATGAGTGCCCGTATCCTTGTCGTCGATGATCAGCCCGCCAATGTCCGCATGCTGGAGGCGAAGCTTCTGGCCGAGTATTACGATGTGTGCACGGCGCAAAACGGCCATGACGCGATCGATCTTGCCCGGCGGGAACAGCCTGACCTGATCCTGCTCGACATCATGATGCCGGGCATTGACGGTTACGAGACCTGCCAGCGGCTGAAGGCCGATCGGCAGACCCGCCACATCCCGGTCATCATGGTCACGGCGCTGGACCAGCGCGAGGACCGTATTCGCGGCCTGGAATGCGGCGCCGACGATTTCCTGACCAAGCCGATTGATGATGTCACGCTGTTTGCCCGTGTGCGCAGCCTGCTTCGCCTGAAGGAAGTACTGGATGAACTGCGTTACCGGGAGGGCGGTGCCCTGGCCGGAATTGTTGCAGATCCCATGGATCTCGATGCGCAGCCCGCGACCGCGCTTGTGGTGACCAGCGAGGAACGCAGCGGCAAGCGGTTTGCGCGGGCCTTTCCCGATGGCGTGGACGCCTCCTACGAGCTGCAGCCGTCCGAAGCCGTGAAACGCATGCAGGATGGTGTCGACCTGATGCTGCTCGACCTGACATCGCCCAGTTTTGACGGTTTGCGGGTGTGCGCCCGGGTGCGCTCCGATACGGCCACCCGACAGGTGCCGGTCGTCGCCATCGTCAATCCGGATGATGTGAAGACAGCCGTCAAGGCGCTGGAGCTCGGGGCGAATGACATCGTCTATCGTCCCGTTGATGCCAGCGAGCTGGCGGCGCGCGTGCGCACCCAGCTGCGTCGCAAGCGCTATGCGGACAAGTTGCGAAACCGTCTCGATGAAAGCCTCAACATGGCGATCACCGATGCGCTGACTGGCCTGCACAATCGGCGTTTCATCGAATCGCGGCTGCGTCAGGCTGTGGACAGTGCCAATTCCGGCGGAGCCCCGGTGTCCGTGCTGTTGCTGGATATCGACTATTTCAAGCGCATCAATGACACCCACGGCCATGAGGCGGGTGATGTTGTGCTCAAGGTGTTTGCCGAGCGCCTCACATCGCAGCTGCGGGCGCTGGACATTGCCGCGCGTTTTGGCGGCGAGGAATTTGTGATCTTGATGCCGGGGTCGGGCCTGGCGGAGGCAGAGCTGGCCGCCGAGCGCATGCGCCGCAATGTCGCCAACACCCCGTTCAAGCTGGCGGCGGATCTGGAATTGCCGGTAACGGTGAGTATCGGTCTGGCCCAGGCCTCCAGCGGCGAAGTGATGGAGTCGCTGCTGCGGCGAGCGGATGCGGCGTTGTACCAGGCAAAAACCGACGGCCGGAATCGAGTTCAGGCCGCAGCGTGAACTGCAGCCTGATACGAAAACAAGTTAAGCTTTAACAGCTTACTTGATTTTGCCTTCTTTGAACTCAACGTGCTTGCGGGCAACCGGGTCGTACTTTTTCAGCACGAGCTTCTCGGTCATGGTGCGCGCGTTTTTCTTGGTCACGTAGAAGTAACCCGTTCCAGCCGTGGAGTTCAGGCGGATCTTGATCGTTGTTGGCTTCGCCATGGCTCAAAAGTCCTGGTTCATCGCGCACAAACGGCCCCATTGCCGTCGCGAGAGCGCGCGAACATACTCACGCAAGGCCGTGTGTCAACTCTTGGCGCCGCCAAAAGCTGTACGCAGCAGCACAACAATAACATAGGCCCCGGTAATGCTGGCCAGCACGATGGGCAGGCCCCATGGTCCCACAGCGTCCATGGTGATACCGGCAGCCGGTGGTCCCGCGAGCGATCCGACGCCATAGGCGAAGATGAAGGTGGCATTCGCGGCTGCAATCGCACCGCCGGTAAACCGCTCTCCCAGCAGGGACAGGCCCACCGTGTAAAGGCCGCTGACGACCCCGGACTGAACAAAGAGAATCGGGAGCAGCAACAGCGTGTTGTTGCCGACCAGGCAGGCCAGGATGGCGGCAATTGTTGCGATGCCCGCAATCCACACCAGCGTTCCCCGGCGACTGGTCTTGTCGGCAACCCAGCCGATGGGGATCTGGAAGACGAGGGCCCCCAGGGCCACGGCCAGCACCATCAGGCCGATTGTGGCGTGATCGAGCGCGATGCGTTCGCCGTAAACGGGCAGCATGGAATACAAAAGGGTTTCCGTCGCACCGAAAGCGAGGCCCGCCAGGATGGCCGTGGGGGCAATGAACGCGGTTCTCATCAAGCTGGGCAGTGAGGTCGACGCGGCATCGGGCGGGGTGGCCTGAGGGCCCTGCAGCAAAAGGATCGGCACGATCCCACTCAAAAAGATCGCGGCGCCGAGATAAAACGCCGTATCACCGGCCCCGTGGAGCGCGGAAAAGAATAATCCGCCAATGCCGAACCCTCCCGACAGCGCAGTACCGTAGACCCCCAGCATCAACGCCCGCCGGTCCGGGGAAACGATCTGGTTGATCCAGCTTTCCGAGATCACGAAGATCACGGTCATGAAGCAGCCGATCAGGAAACGCAGCAGGAACCACATCAGCACGACGGGGAAAACGGGCAGGAGGGTGAACAGGCCTGCAGCGCCCACCAGGGAGACGACCAGGAGCTGGCGTGGCGGCATTACCGCCATCAGCCGGGGTACGAGGGGCGCAATCACCAGCGTGGACAGCGCCGCGGCAGCGCCGTTGAGCCCGACCATAAGGCCGGAACCGGTCATCTCTTCCAGGCGGAGCGAGATCAGCGGCATGGACAGGCCGAACACGATACCGCAGACCGCCGCGCAACAGATCGCGGCGATCAGGGAGCGGTTATTGGCGTATTTGGCATCTTTGAATAATCGGTCCATCGCCCAGCTATAGCGCCGG
>JAYZXG010000180.1:0-9828 GCA_036141435.1 Pseudomonadota bacterium
ACATCCGCGAGTTCTGGGACCACCCCATGAACATCATCGGGCGGGTAGGGGGCTGCGGGCATGTAGAAGACATACTCACCCTCCGAGCCCTCCGGGATCACAATCCGGCCCTGGCGCATGATCCGGTTGGACATTTCAAGCGCGAAGGCCCGCTGAGATTCCACCGCCTCGCGGCGCGCTTCCAGGCGCTCGCTTTCCGCTTCAGCCAGATCGCGCTGCATTTCATCGATCGCGCGCGCCGTGTCGCGCTGTGCCCGCTCGAGGTCGCGCTGCTCGCGCCGCAATTCGCGGGAAATGTCGCGTCCGTCACGTTCCGCGCGCTGGATGGCGCGCGCAATTTCACGTTCGCGATGAGCCAGATCCCGCATGGCGGCGCGCATGGCCTGCTGTACCTGCGCACGCTCCAGGTGATGACTGTGATCCTCGTTGATATCGCCCAGTTCATTGAAGAATTCGAGACGGATACCGCCAACGGCTTCCAACTCCTCGATCAATGCTGCGGTCATTTCCTGGTTCTCCTGGGAGAGAACGCGGAAATCATAGGAATACCGGACGGTGCCGCGGGAAACAGAGTCACAGGCGGGCAATGCGACACCGCGTCCGATATGGGTCTCTTCATTGCCGCAGGCGCCCGCCAGGGCCGTTTTCGTCAGGCCGCGCGGGTCGATAATGGTGGCTGACGAGAAATCCACTCCGGACAGGTCTGCGTCGCGGAAATCAACATCCGTCAGAACGGCGCCCTCGAAACTGGCTTCACTGAGATCTGCGTCCCGGAAATCGATGCGCTCACCGACCGATTGGTCGAAACTGGCGCCACGCAATTCCGCGTCCCGGAAGCTGGTGCCCTCGAGTTGCGCCCGCAGGAAGTTGGCCTGTGCAAGGTGGCTTCCGATAAAGCGGGTTTCGGTCAGCTCGCTGCCGATGAAGGTGATGAACACCATCTCGCTTTCGGAGAAATTCGTGCGGGACAGATCGGTGTCGGAAAAGTTGACGCGTTCGATATGGGCTTCCCGCAAGTCGACGTGTGACAGGTCGGAATGCAGGAAGGTCACGCCACGCAATTGCGCACTATCCAGTTCCGCGTGGGCGAAATTGGTGTGCGAAAAACGCGATTCCATGAAGGTGGCGCCGACCAGGTCCGAGCCCTGGAAGCTGGACATCGTGAACTCGGCCCCGATGAAGGTCGCGCCAGACAGGTTCTTGTTGGAAAAATCACAGTCTTCGCACTCCCCACCGATGGCGAGGCCACGGCGCGGCTGCTCGTTATCTCCGGCCCAGGCAGGAGATCCGGCCAGTAGGCTTCCACTGAGCAGAAGCGCGCTGAACAAATGCAAAGACGTCATGCTACCCCGATAGGTCAGAAGCCCCGTGAAAGCGACTTAAAACCCAGTAATATCGAGTATTAGAATACAACTAGCAGTGAGCGATGCTCAACCCGGCGGGAAGGCGTGTGTTGTCGTCGCCGCAGGCTGTGTTGAGCTGGGCCTGGGTCAGTCCGCGCGCAGTCTCCAGCTCGGCACCGGAGAGATTGGCGCGACTGAGGTCTGCTGCTGTCAGGTCCGCACCACCGAGATAGGCGCCAACAAGAACAGCATCCTGCAGGTTGGCGTTGCGGAAACTCGCCCCGGTGAAGCGCGCGCCGAACAGGTTGCTGACGCTCATATTGCTGCCGTTGAAATCTGCGCCATTCATCGTTGCCAGCGACAGATTGGCCTGCCTCAGGCGGGCGCCGGCCAGATTGACACCCGGCAGGTCGCGATAGGCGAGATCCGCCTGGAACAGGTTACATCCAACACAGTCCTGGCCAGACTGCACGCGTGCGATTTCGCTCACATTCTGGGCGTAAGCCGGTGCCAGCCCCGCCAGCGCCATGACCATTAAAGCAATAAACCGTGTCATACTGAGCCGCTCCATTCGGATCAGCCGCTAACGTGCAAGCCCTGCGCCGGTTGACTAGCTTGTCCACCCGCAGGCATCGCACCGCGAACCATTATTCTCGCTGACCAGGGTGAAATGCCCACATTCCGGACAGGGATCACCGAGATAGGCGCTGACATCGCTGATCGGCCGTGAGGTGGTGCTGCTCGCGCTGTGTTCGATCTGAACGATTTCCTCCTGCACGATCTCGTCGCCGTCATTGGCGTTGGCCGCTTTCTTGTTGGCGCCGGCAAACATCAGGATGTTGTCGGGGACCTGACCGCGGGAGAAGCCTCGCGAAATGAAGCGAGCCGCGTCTTCCTGCAGCAGTTTTTCCTGTTCCACGCCCTGGCCGAGTCCGCCTGGATCGGCCTTGTCAGGAGAGATTTCCGCCAGGTCATCCCGGCCGAGATAGGACACGCCCAATTCCCGGAACAGATAGTCCAGGATGGATGTCGCGTGCTGGATCGAGTCATTGCCCTCAACCGGGCCGGCGGGCTCAAACCGCGTAAAGACGAAAGCGTCGACATATTCTTCCAGCGGCACGCCATATTGCAGGCCGATGGAGATCGCGATGGCGAAGTTGTTCATCAGCGAGCGGAAGGCTGCGCCTTCCTTGTGCATGTCGATAAAGATCTCACCCAGCTCGCCATCATCGAACTCGCCGGTGTGCAAATAGACCTTGTGACCGCCGACCGTGGCTTTCTGGATATAGCCCTTGCGGCGGTCCGGCAGCTTGCGGCGTGCGACCGGCTTTTCGACCACACGCTCGACTTCAACCGTGCGCTCGATAATGCGCTCTTTTTGCGGCTCTGCCGTGTAATCGCCCTTGTCGAAATCGATCGCCGGCAGCATGTCGAAGAGACCGGAGCCGGTCCGACGCATGGACAGCTGGCGCAGGCCGACTTTCAACGCGAGATCAAACAGCTCAGCGACATCATCGATTGTTGCATCCGCGTCGAGCGACAACCGGGTATCGCAAACGCCCGACATCTGGCTCTCCAGCGCAGCGGCCATGGCCAGTTGGGCACGGTTCGACGGGACGGCAAAGACGTGGCGTTGTTCCGGGCTGAGCGAGGGAGCATCGTCAAGCTGTCCAGATCCATGCGCAAACCGGTCGGCGATTGCGACATCGCTATCGGAATATCCGGCAGCGGCGCACAGGGACTGACCTTGTTCTGAAATGACGTCATGGGACAGGCGGAGGACGTCGCGACAGACGCGGTCGCCCAGCGACCAGCGGTTCAGCGCGAAGCGGATGGAGGCGCCTTCAGCGATACTGTCGTCAATGCGTTCCAGCGCATCGATCGGGACACCCCGGAGCATGAGATCCTCGAAGGAAATGCCCGGCGCACCCTTGAACGTGCCATGCCCCGCAGCATGATCCTCAGCGGTCTCGATCTGGTTTGCATCGAGACCGATCGCGGTGAGACCGTCACGCGCACAGCGGCGCAGCACGCTGCCACCGGAAATCGACAGGTCTGTGGTGATCGCATTGATCACCGGCGTGACACCCAGTGCATCCGCGTCAAACAGCGGCGCGATTGCCGGGGCGACCGGCAGAGCTGACAGCAAGACACCCGGGCGTGACAGTGCGGCCTTGGCTTCAAACCGGGTTGGCAAAGCCTTGAGCGCCTCTGCCAACGCTTGCAGGCATTGCGGAAGCTCTTCGGGCTCGAAGGTGATATCGCTTCCCAGCGCCGGAGCCATGGCACCGGTCTGGGCGCAGGCCTGGCGCATGTATCCGGTGATGAGCCGCGCCAGGGCGGCTGCGGTCTTGCGGCCCAACTCGCTGTCATAGGCAATTCCGCTCGCCATGAGCAGGGGGGCAATGCCGCTGATGGACAGCGTACCCGCGACACGGTCATCGGCCTTGGCGCTGACGCTGAGGGCCGTCGTCCAGGCAAACACGGCATCGGCGAGCAGGTCGGTGCGCAGACCGCTTTCGTCGAGGAAGCGGATCAGATCGATGTAGATAACCGAGCCGGTTTCCTGCGGGCTTTCGTGGAAGCTGAGTTGCGGCGCTCCGAAACTCCAGATGGATCGCGCGATGGTATTGCGGAAGCCGCGGGCGCGAACGCTGCCGCCCTGTGGTCCGAAACTCCAGGAGCTGTCCTGTTCCAGGGCTTCGGACAGGCTGGCAGAAACTTCCAGAACACTGTGTTCGGGTTGCTCGTGTTCGGGCGCGAGACCGGCCAGGGTATCGTCGTCTGCGCCTTGCTGGGCAAGCGCGAGGGCCCGTTCGACAGCGACTTCCGGTACACCGTCCCGCAGGGCCTGGCGCATGGCACGGGCCAGCGCAGCGTTCTGGCGCGGATCGAAACGCTCTGCCTCACCAGAACAGCGCCGGCAGGCTTCGCCGATGGCGCTCAGCCGGTCTTTCATGACCCGGGCGCCGACATCGAGCACGGAGGCGCGCAATTCGTTCTGCGCGACATCACGCAGGCGTTCCGGGGCGTCATGCGCGCTGGCGCTGATCCGGATCGGTGCGGGCGTATCCGCGCTGGCGGGAATACTGTCCCCATAGGCCCAGTCTGCACCGCCATGGCGCCACAGGTCAGCCTCGGGAATAACGAAACGTCCAAGCATGCTCAGCGCCAGCGTGTCACGCAGACGGTTGGCATCAGCGGTGTCGTCGAGCAGGCCCGCACGCGCGACGGCCCAGGTCAGTGAACCGGACAGGCGATCGATGGCCGGCTCGATACCGTTTTCAGGGGCGCGGTCCTGGCTGGCCGGAATCTGAGCAACCAGGCCGGCGTGTGCTTTCAGCCCGGGTTTGGCTCGTGTCTTGGTCGGGCGGGGCGCGTCGAGCAAATCGCACAGCGCTCGCGCCGCCGTTTCGCTCCAGCTGACCGGCAGGCGTACGCTGCGCAGCGGCGCGGGCAGGTCGCTGTCCGGATCAAAGTCCTGAGCGATTTCGCGCGCTTCAATTGTTGCGGCTTCAGGGGCTGTTTTCAGCCATTCCTTAAAGCTTTCCAGCATATTCATCTTACCACCCTCGTGCTCCCGAATCGGTCGGGAATTGGCCGACTCTAACAAGCCCGGTGAGTCGTCTGAAGCCTGCGGTTAAGAAGACTGGACCCGGAGGCGCGGGCGAGGCATATACGGGCTGACTGTTACGACCGACTCGGAGCCACCCAATGCTCGGATTTATCTCCAAGATCTTCGTCTGGTGGAAAGACGCAACGCCCGGCACGCTGCTGACCATCTCATCACGCGGCGGCAAGCTGGTGGGCAAGGACGAGTTCGGCAACAAGTATTACGAGGAAAAGGGCGTCACCGGACCGGACGGCAACAAGCGCCGCTGGGTGATCTACAACGGCTATGCCGACGCCTCTCGCGTGCCGTCTGACTGGCATGGCTGGATGCACCACACATTTGAGCACCCGCCGACCGAAGCACCGCTCAAGCGCCAGACCTGGGAAAAGGATCACCATCCCAACCTGACCGGCACGGTACACGCCTACCGCCCGTCGGGCTCGCTCGCGCGTGCCGAGGACCGCCAGGCTGCGTCCGGCGATTACGAGGCCTGGAAGCCGGAGTGATCCGGATCGCCTGTCAGGCGTAAGGCCTCGACAGCGCCACAATCACTGTACAGCTTGGTGTCATGATGCGTTTTTCGACCGGAATACTCGCCGCCTCGCTGATGTCTTCAGCAACGTTGGCCCAAGACCCCGCAGACCTGATGCGGGCCGATGATCCCAACGCGTCCGATCCGGAAGCCGAACAGGTCGACCCTCGTCAACTCGGGGATTACGAGCTCTCGAGCGAGCCGGGCGATGTCGTGGTTCTGCGCGGGCTGGACAAGGTGACGGCGCGGACGCGGGATTTCGAAATCGCGATCGGTGAGAGCTATGAGTTCGGGGCCCTGGTTGTCACGGCGCAGTATTGCCGCCGCCGACCGCCGGAGGAAACGCCGGAGACCTACGCCTTCCTCCAGATCCAGGACCGCCGGACCGATGGGTTCGGCGTCGATACGGAAGGCGAGACGATCTTCTCTGGCTGGATGTTTGGCTCCCGCCCGGCGCAAAACCCGCTGGAGCATCCGGTCTATGATGTCTGGGTGCTGGACTGCAGAATGTCTGACACCGACGTGTCTGCCGGCATCGAGTAGAAATCCCCGACGCCGTCCAGCGCTTCTGCCAGACGCTCATGATATTGCGCGCGGGTGATGGTGATCACGCCGAGCGTTTCCAGGTGCTCAGTTGTGAATTGGGTGTCCAGCAGCGTGTAGCCACCCGCTTTCAGCCGGGCGACCAGATAGACCAGGGCGATCTTTGACGCGTCTGTGGCGCGGCTGAACATGCTTTCGCCGAAGAAGGCGCGCCCAAGCGATACGCCGTACAGCCCACCAACCAGTTCCTCGCCCTGCCAGGTCTCGATCGAGTGAGCATAGCCGTCGCGCCTCAGTTCGGAATAGAGGCCGAATATACCGTCATTGATCCAGGTTTCCTCGTGGCCGGGCGCCGGCGTGGCGCACGCCTCGACGACCCGCTGGAAAGCCGTATCGTAAGTGATGCGATAGGGTTGCTGTTTGACCTTGCGCCTCAGGCGCTTTGAGACGTGCAGCCCGTCCAGGGGCAGCACGCCACGCTCGTCAGGATCGAGTAGATAGATGCGCGGGTCATCGCGCGAGTCCGCCATGGGGAAGACACCGCGCGCATAACAGTCGAGCAGTTCGGCTGTGCCGAAGACCCGCATCGCATCCTTTCCGGCGTTTGCCTACCGGCCGGCCAGCCAGTCTTCCAGCCAGCGGATATGGTAGTCGCCATTCACAAATTCCGCTTCTTCCAGCAGATCCAGGAAAAGCGGGGTCGTGGTTTCAACACCGCCGACAACCATCTCCTCCAGCGAGCGGCGAAGGCGCAGCAGCGCTTCCTCACGCGTACGGCCATGGACAATCAGCTTGCCGATCAGGCTGTCATAATAGGGCGGAATGGAATAGCCCGCATAAAGCGCACTATCGAGGCGAACGCCCAGACCGCCCGGTGCGTGGAACTCGGTGACCTTGCCCGGTGACGGCGCGAAGGTTTTCGGGTTTTCCGCATTGATCCGGCACTCGATCGCCCAACCGCGGAACTTGATGTCTTCCTGGGTGATCTCCAGCGGGGCGCCGTCGGCCACGCGGATCTGCTCGCGCACCAGGTCGATACCGGTGATCATCTCGGTGACCGGGTGTTCCACCTGCAGGCGGGTATTCATCTCGATGAAGTAGAACTCGCCGTCTTCCCACAGGAATTCGATCGTGCCCACACCGCGGTAACCAATGGCGCCGATGGCCTTGGATACCGTCTCACCAATCTTTGCGCGGTCTTCCGCGTTCAGGGCCGGCGAGGGGGCTTCTTCGAGGATTTTCTGGTGGCGACGCTGCAGCGAGCAGTCACGCTCGCCCAAGTGCACGACATTGCCGTGCGTATCGGCCAGGATCTGGATCTCGATATGGCGCGGGCGACCGAGATATTTCTCGATATAGACCGTGCCGTCACCAAAGGCCGCCGCGGCTTCGGTCGAGGCGGTATCCATGGCTTCCTTGAGGTCAGCCGCGGTCTCCGCGACCTTCATGCCGCGACCACCACCACCGGATGCGGCCTTGATGAGCACCGGATAGCCGATCTTCTCGGCGATCGGGATCGCTTCTTCATAAGAGCCGACGCCGCCCTCAGAACCGGGAACGACGGGAATGCCGGCGTCCATGACGGTCTGCTTGGCGGTGATCTTGTCACCCATGATGCGGATATGGTCTGCCGTCGGGCCGATGAAGGTGAAGCCGTGTGCTTCAACGATCTCGGCGAAACGCGCATTTTCCGACAGGAAGCCGTAACCCGGGTGGATGGCCTGGGCACCGGTCACCTCTGCCGCCGCGATAATGGCGGGTACGTTCAGATAGCTCTTGCCGGCCGGCGGCGGGCCGACACACACGCTCTCGTCAGCGAGGCGGACATGCATCGCATCCGCGTCGGCTTCCGAGTGAATAGCCACTGTGCGGATGCCCATCTCGCGGCAGGCGCGGTGGACACGAAGAGCAATTTCGCCGCGATTGGCGATCAGGATTTTGTCAAACATGGGCGCGCTCGCAAAAGGGGTGAGCGATTAGACGAGAATGAAAAGCGGTTCGCCGTATTCGACCGGCTGGCCGTCTTCCACGAGAAGTTCCGCGATCTTGCCGGATTTTTCCGCCGTGATCGGGTTGAAGGTCTTCATGGCTTCCACCAGCAGGATGGTGTCGCCCTGTTTCACATTATCGCCGACCTTGACGAAATTCTCGCTGTCCGGGTTCGGCTTGAGATAGGCCGTGCCGACCATCGGTGAGGTGACAACACCCGGATGGGCAGACATGTCTGCCGTGTCCTGGGCCGCCGGGGTTTCCGGCGGGCTGGCCGGCGCTGCAGCCGGAGCGGCGACAGCGGCGGGTGCAGCTGCGACGGGTGCGGCAGCGACGGTCTGGACGACCGGGGCAGCAGTGATTTCACGCGCGATGCGCAGCTTGAGCTCACCGTGCTCCACCTCGATTTCAGTCAATTCCTTGTCACGCAGGATCTTCGCGAGATCGCGAACAAGGCGGGTATCAAGCGGTGCACCGGTTTGGGAATCAGAACTCATGGAATGGGCCTTTGATTGTCTCAGGTGTTCAGGCTTTGAACAGCGGCATCGATCCCCAGCAAATAACTGGCCAGACCGAAACCGGTAATACTGCCCGTCGCAGCAGCGGCAATGAAGGATTGGTGTCTGAACTCTTCACGGGCTGCCGTTTGGGACAAGTGAACTTCGATGACGGGAGGTTCTATAGCGCGAACAGCGTCATGCAAAGCGATTGATGTATGTGTGTATGCACCGGGATTGATGACGACTGCACTGGCGTTGACGTTTGCGTCATGCAGCCAGTCGATCAACTGTCCTTCGTGATTGGATTGAAAGAAGGCGACGGGCATCCCAGATTTGCCGGCGTGAGCCTCACAGGCCTCGCGAATCTGGTCCAGTGTCAGCGCGCCATAGATTTCCGGCTCGCGCGTGCCCAGCAAATTCAGGTTGGGCCCGTTGATGATGTAGATCGGTTTCGTCATGGCCTTGCAAATCAGCGTGGGGAAGTTCTACGACGTGTCTGAACGGTGACACAAGCGAAGTGAGCGGTGACGTGATCGAATTGACGGTGAATGGCGAGACTAAATCGGTGAATACCGGCCTGTCGGTCGCTGGCCTGCTTGAGGAATTGCAGATCAATGGCCGCAAGGTGGCTGTGGAACGCAATCTCGAAATCGTCCCCAAATCGCTCTACGCGGATACACAATTGGAATCAGGCGACCGGCTGGAAATCGTCGCCTTTGTCGGAGGTGGATAAATGGATGACGCGATGACCCTGGACAAAACCGTCGAGGACAAGCCGCTGGTCGTGGCCGGGCGGACGTTTAACTCCCGTCTCATTATCGGCACCGGCAAGTACGAGACCTATGCCCAGAACGCCGAGGCGCTGAAGGCTTCCGGCGCCGAGATGATCACCGTCGCTGTGCGCCGGGTGAACCTGTCCAATCCGGACGAGCCGCGCCTGGTCGATTTCATTTCGCCGGACGACTACACCTATCTGCCCAATACTGCGGGATGTTTCACAGGCTAGGATGCTGTGCGCACCCTGCGACTGGCGCGATAAGCAGGCGGCTGGAACCTGGTCAAGCTGGAAGTCCTGTCTGACCCGAAACACCTCTATCCGGACATGGCGGAGACCCTGCGGTCGGCCGAGCTCCTGATCAAGGACGGGTTCGACGTCATGGTCTATTGCTCCGACGACCCGGTCTACGCCAAGAAGCTGGAAGAGATCGGCTGTTGCGCCATCATGCCGCTCGGCGCGCCGATCGGTTCGGGGCTGGGCATCCAGAACCCGGTCAATATCCGCCTCATCATCGAACAGACCAGCGTGCC
>JAYZXG010000181.1:0-4565 GCA_036141435.1 Pseudomonadota bacterium
TACACCATCGCCGACATGGCCATCTGGCCCTGGTATGGCGCTCTGGTGCGCGGCCTGCTCTACAATGCCGCTGAATTCCTGTCTGTCGACGAGTACAAGAACGTCAAGCGATGGGCCGATGAGATCGCGGCGCGCCCGGCTGTCCGTCGCGGCATCCGGGTCAACAAGGCCTGGGGCGACGAGGACACCCAGCTGCACGAACGCCACAGCGCGGCTGATTTCGACTAGCACCCTGGCGGCGGCATTCGGGCCAGAAAGCCTGAAATGCCGCCGCAATGCGGCCGTCTTGACCGCAAATTTTTCACGGTTATCCGCCTTTATACACTGGGAAAATTGACCCTGACCCGGGTCTTGCCAGCGATTTGTAAAGACATATGTGCACCCTCGATAATCCGGTCATTGAGACCTGAACAGAGTAGAGAATTATGCGGGCATTATTGCTCTTGGGTAGCAGCCTGGCACTGGCAGGTGCCGCTCAGGCACAGGACTGGGGATATGAAGGCCGGAACGGCCCGGAAAACTGGGGCGGCGTGTGCGCCACCGGCATCCAGCAATCCCCGATCGACATCAACGGCACGTTCGAGGCCGAGAACGTCATGCCGGCTATCGCCTGGGGCATCGCAGACGAGGCCCGCCTCGCCAATGACGGCCTGAATTTCAAGGCGGACACCCAGGCCGGAGCCCTGATCCTCAATGGTGTGGAATACGACCTGATCCAGTTCCACTTCCACTCGATGAGCGAACACACCGTGGATGGCGAAAGCTATCCGCTCGAAGTTCACTTCGTCCACGCATCCGCGGACGGCAATCTGGCCGTCGTCGGCGTCTTCTACGAAGAGGGTGAAGAGAATGCGGAACTGGCCGCCCTGTGGAGCGCCATCCCGGAGACGGGCGAGTACGCCACGGTCGAGAACCTGGACCTTTCCAACTTCCTGCCGGATGACCTGGACGGTTTCCGCTACTCCGGTTCCCTGACCACGCCGCCGTGTTCGGAAATCGTGGCCTGGACCGTGCTGGCCGAGCCGCTGCAGGCGTCCGCTGAACAGATCGCGGCCTATCAGGGCCTGTTCGGTGATACCGCGCGCCCGGTCCAGCCGCACAATCGTCGCTTCGTGCTCGAATCCGACTAGATCCCGGCGATCACCACATGAAAAGCCCGGGCAGATAGCATCTGCCCGGGCTTTGTCTGTCTGGATGGATGGACGGTTACTGGAACCAGCCCATCAGAGCCCGGAAACGGCGCGCATCGGCCTCTTCGGCATGCGCCGAAGCCTCTTCCAGGGCGCTCATCAGATCGGCGCCGGCATCACCGGCGTTCACGGCCTCGCGGACCGTTGTCGCCATCGCCGTGTTGAGCGCACCGGAACGCGCCAGCTGGTCGACATAGGCCAGCGCCACAACCGGCTCATCCGGCCAGTCGAACCGCATCTGCGTCTGGGTATTGGACTCTTCAAAACGCACCAGCTCTGCCGCTGCGATCTCGTTGGCCGAGAGATACTCGCTGGGCAGCAGGCGGAAGATATCCAGACCGCGGACGATTTCCGGCGCGTAGACCAGGCCATTGTGCCAGTAGGCTGCCCAGTTGCCGCCCAGATAGAGCTCTTCCGCGTCGAGCGGCCCCCGGTCAAAGAACGCGATCTCGAACGGGTTGTTGCTGTCGGTGAAATCGATCACCGAGATACCACCGGAATACCAGCCCTGGACGATGATATCGCGGCCCGGGACAGGCACGAGCGAGCCGTTGTGCGCGACACAGTTCTCGGTTTCGGACTGGGTGTTCGGGATCTTGAAATAACCCCGGCCCTCAAGACCGCTCTCGGTGATGTCGGCAATGACATTGGCGCCCCAGGTCTCCGGGTCCTCGGCACGGCAACGTGCACCCAGACCGCCGCCCCACTCGTCGGTGAAGAGGATCTTGTCGGCGTCATTGTTGAAGACTGCAGCATGCCAATAGGCCATGTTGGGATCCGACATCTCGCTGATGCGGGACGGGTTCACCGGATCGGAGATATCCAGCAGGATGCCGTTGCCGCTGCAGGCACCGGCCGCCAGGCCCATCTCCGGATAGACATTGATATCGTGGCACTGATTGGTCACCGAGGTTTCCTGGGCGTCCTCGGCCAGCTGGCCGCCGCGCCACAGACCGGCAATCGCGCCGGTCTCGCGATCCGCGAAAATGCGCGGGCGATTGACGATTGCGGCCTCTTCCGGGGTCGCCAGCGGCACGCGAATGACGTCGATGGAATAGAGCGCCGTATCCGGATTGTCTTCCGGCTCACCCCCCGAACAGATTTCCAGCTCGCTGGACGGGCGGACCGAGGAGGTGCCGGAATTGTAGATATAGATCACGCTGGGATCATTCATGTCCGGCACGACGGTGTGGGTGTGCGAGCCGCGGCAGGTCTGTACCGCTGCGACCTGGCGCACATTGCTCATGTCGGAAATGTCGAAAATCTGCACGCCGCGGAAGCGCTCTGCGCTGCTTTCACCCTCGACACCACCAGCGCCGCAATCGAGACGGCCGCGATTGTCTTCGACCGAGCGGAAGACCAGATTGCCATGCACGCTGACATCACCCTGGCCACCCGGGCAGACAACGGACAGGACATGCTCGACCGAGGCATCGGCCTGGGTCTCGAACACGTTGAAGCCGTGCCAATTGCCCATGATCACGCGATCACCGGAGAAGGCGAGATCGGTATTGGCAAAGGAGATCGGGCTCGGCGGGCGCTCGACTTCCTCGCCGGCCTGCATGGCGCGCACAATCGCCATCTCCACACCGGGTGCCCACATGGCGTTGTCCGGGGCGAAGGCTTCCGGTGTCGGCTCGGCATGAACCAGCTCGATATTCCAGCTGACTTCCTCGGCATCGAACACGCCCGGCGCGAGGCCTTCCCGGCTCGGCGGCGGATTGCTGGCGACCTCGGCCGGCTCCGTCGTGGTGGTGGTCTGGCTGCAGGCACCGGCCAGCATGGCCAGTGCGAGAATGGAAATTCCGGTCTTGATACGGGTCATTGTCTCCCCCTAACCCAATTGCGAAAGCATGTGACGCATCCGCAGGATTTCAGTTGATTGGTCAGCGACTACAGCTGAAAGAAATTCGGACAGCTCGGGATCCTCTCCGGCCCCCGGCTGCGACAGCAGCTCATTGACCATGTCGATCGCACCCTGGTGGTGAAGGATCATGCCGGTCAGGTAGAGCTGGTTGAAACGGTCGCCGCTGGCCGCCGCCAGTTCGTCCATCTGGGCCGGCGACAGCATGCCCGGCATGACCGGTACATTCGGATCCATCGCATGGTTCATGTGGTGGTGATGCCCGCCCTGCATCTGCGTGCTCTCGCCACGCCGGGTGAGCCAGGTCCGCATCATCGCGATTTCGGACTCCTGGGTCAGGGCAATGCGCTCGGCCATCAGGCGGACGCCCTCGTGCGTGGTTCGCCCCTCGACCAGTGCGCCCATCTCCACGGCCTGGCCGTGATGCACGATCATGTGCTGCATGAAACGGGCGTCCGCCTCGATATAGCGGCTCTGGCCCAGCTCGAGTGACTGCTCCCGCGTCAGTGTCCGGGAATTCTCGCCCGGCGCACCAGGTTGGACGATCGGGGCCGGTTGGGCCAGGCTCGCACTACTTGCCGCGGCTGGCAGGACCACGCACAGCAGGCCCGCTGACAACACGGTCGCCACGCGGAGCGCGGCCGGGCTCTTCTTGCCCCCCAAGGACCAGTTCAAACGCATCATGCATCCCCAATTGGCGTCGCCCCGGATCGTGTCCGGGGCGCGTTTGGTTGAAGCATTCACCAATGCGGCGCAAATGGCAAATCGCGGTGATATATTATAACGCGCGGCCTAGTGTTCGCCCGGCTTCATCTGGGACTGCATGTAGCGCTCTTCACCGATTTTCTCGATCAGTCCGAGCTGGGTCTCGAGGAAGTCGATATGCTCTTCCTCGGATTCAAGAATGTCCGTGAAGAGTTTCCGGCTCACATAATCTCCGACGGATTCACAGTGCGCGATGGCTTCCTTGTAGAAGGGATGAGCCCGGTGCTCGACCTTCAGATCTGCCTCGAGACACTCCTTGACGGTCTCACCGATGTAGATCTTGGCGAGATCCTGGACGTTGGGCAGGCCTTCGAGGAAAAGAATGCGCTCGATCAGCTGATCGGCGTGTTTCATCTCGTCGATCGATTCCTCGTATTCGACTTCCGCGATCTTGGCGAAACCCCAATCCTTGAACATGCGGGCATGCAGGAAGTACTGGTTCACCGCAGCCAGTTCGAGTTTCAACGCGCCATTGAGATATTCAATCGTCTTGGAATCGCCCTTCATGGTCTCTCTCCCTGCTGCCTACAGGTAGAAGTTAGGCCGGTTTCCATGTTTTCCAAGAAGAATGTTTGCGCCTGATAAGCGCTTTCAAATCAACGCCTAACTTGAGAATCGTTCGCGCTGACCTGGGTCGATGAAATCATGTCCCGCACGTCCGGGAGACAGCGACCACATTGCGGGCGTGCATCCAGCTGCTTGAAGACACACGCGGCCGAGCTGACGCCGGGATCTCGGGCCGCCTG
>JAYZXG010000182.1:0-6419 GCA_036141435.1 Pseudomonadota bacterium
CTGCTGGACCTGTTCTCCAAATCAGCCGGCGACTGGCTGGATGGGTGGTTTGAAAGCGCACCCATCAAGGCCTTGCTGGGTTTTGATGGCGTGGTTGGCAATTACGCCAGTCCCTATACGCCAGGCAGTGCCTATGTCTTGCTGCACCATGTGTTCGGCGAGGTAAACGGCAAGAAGGGTGCGTGGGGACATGCCATCGGCGGCATGGGCGCCATCACCCAGGCCATGGCCCGCTGTTGTGAAGAACGGGGCGTGAAAATCGTGACGGGGGCGAAGGTCGAGGACGTCCTGGTCCGCAATGGTTACGCGGCGGGAGTGCGCATCACGGATGGCCGGGTTCTGACGGCCAGACATGTCGTTTCCAACCTCAACCCGTCCCTGTTGTTCAATCAGCTGATCGACAGCCAGCACCTGCCGGATGATTTCCGCGACCGCATGCAGCGTTACCGAAATGGGTCGGGCACCTTCCGCATGAATGTCGCGCTGTCGGAATTGCCCAGCTTTACCTGCCTGCCCGGTAATGGCGATCACCTGACGGCCGGGATCATCATCGCGCCCAGCCTGCAATACATGGAAGAGGCCTATTTCGATGCCCGCCGCTCGGGATGGTCAAAAGACCCCATCGTCGAGATGCTCATCCCCTCGACCCTCGATGACAGCCTCGCACCGGCCGGGCAGCATGTCGCCAGTCTCTTCTGCCAGCACGTCGCGCCAGACTTGCCGGACGGGGCATCGTGGGACGATCATCGCGAAGAGGTCGCTGACCTGATGATCGAGACGGTCGACAAGTGGGCGCCCGGCTTCAAGGCATCTGTGCTGGGTCGCCAGATCCACAGCCCGCTGGACCTCGAGCGGAAGTTCGGACTGATCGGCGGCGATATCTTCCACGGTGCGCTCAGCCTCGACCAGCTCTTCTCGGCCCGCCCGGTGCTGGGACATGCAGACCACAGGACGCCGATCAAGGCTCTGTACCAATGCGGTTCCGGCACCCACCCTGGTGGCGGTGTGACGGGCGCTCCGGGCCATAATGCGGCGCGTGAAATCCTGAAAGACCTGCGCCGCTAACGCACCATTTTCTATCAGAAATAGACATTTTTGGTTGCGACAACGTCCCAGATGAAGATGATGTCAGCAAGCAAGACAGGGGAGAGCCATGGCGAAGAAAGGCAAGGTCAGCCGTCGATCATTCCTGGCGAACGTCGTCGGACTGGGCGCCGCAGGAATTGCGACCGGCACGGCCCAAGCCCAGCAATACACGGGCGAGACTGACCGAGACTCCGGGACATATGCAGACCGCGCAGGATATGGGCGGCAACGGCGCACCGGTAACACCGATCAGGATTCTGGCAGCAACGCGGATCGCGCGGGATATGGGCGCCAGGCTCGAACCGGCAATACGGACACTGATTCAGGCAGCAATGCCGACCGCGCCGGGTATGGCCGTCAAAGCCGGACGGGCAACACGGATAACGATTCCGGAAGCTACGCCGACCGCGCCGGCTACGGATCTCAAAGACGAACCGGCAACACAGACACCGATTCAGGTAGCAATGCCGACCGCGCCGGATATGGCCGCCAAAGCCGGACGGGGAATACCGATACCGATTCCGGTTCCAACGCAGATCGGGCCGGATACGGTCGTTATAGCCGCAGCGGCTGCACCGATAGTGACGGTGGAGCCAACATGGACCGGAGCGGCTACGGACGACGCTGCTGACACGACACCAAAAGGGCCGCTACAGCGGCCCTTTTCATGTCTGCGGTGTGGAACACGCTTATTTCTGGGCGCGTTCGATCGATTCCTGGATCAGCTGGCGTGCCTTCTCGGCGTTATCCCAGCCCTGCACCTTCACCCACTTGTTCGGCTCGAGATCCTTGTAGTGCTCGAAGAAATGGCCGATGCGCGCGATCAGCGTCTTCTGGACATCGGTGTAATCCTGAATGTCGTCATACATGGACGAGATCTTCTGGTGCGGCACGGCGAGAATTTTCTCGTCCAGACCACTCTCATCTTCCATCAGCAGCACACCGACCGGACGGGCGCGCACGACGCACCCCGGAACCAGCGTGGTCTGACCCAGCACCATCACATCGATGGGGTCACCATCATCGGACAGCGTGTGAGGCATGAAGCCATAATTGCTGGGATAACGCATGGGCGTGTGCAGGAAACGATCCACGAAGACCGTCCCGCTATCCTTGTCCATCTCGTATTTGACCGGCTGGCCACCGACCGGCACCTCGATAATGACATTGATGTCGTCAGGCGGATTGATACCAGCGGAGATTTTATCGATACGCATTTTCTTTTTCCCAGCAGAGAAACGATTTTCCCGTCCTCATACGCCGATCAGACCAAACCGCCAATGGGTTTGCTGCGGCGCAATATGAAGTTTCAGCATCAGGCCGAGCGTGCGTCGTGCCCTTTGCTCGCCTCAACAGCCTCCCGCGCCACCACTTCCTGGCCCCGAAGATGCACCCAGTGGACACGCTCGGCCGTCCAGTTGGACAAGATCCGGGCCGCCACGCGGGAACCGGTAAGATCGAGATGCGTCTCGATCAGCCGACGACAACGGCGCTCCGCCTCGTCGCTCAGCGGCAGCTCGACGACAGTCTCGCGATTGAGCCGCGATTCCAGACGCTTGTTCGGGTCGTAGACAAACACATCGCCCCCGGTCATGCCGGCGGCAAAATTGTCTCCAACAGGCCCTAGGATCACGGCCGCGCCGCCCGTCATGTATTCGCACCCATTGGTGCCGCAGCCCTCAACCACCGTTTCCGCACCTGAATTGCGCACGGCAAAACGCTGGCCGGCCTTGCCCGCTGCGAACAATCGCCCGGACGTTGCCCCGTAGAGACAGGTATTGCCGATGATGACGTCGTGCGCGCCGCGGTCTTCGAACGGCCGGATGATCACCTCACCGCCAGACAGGCCCTTGCCCACATAGTCATTGGCATCACCGGAAAGACTGATCCGAAGCCCCTTGGCCGCAAAAGCGCCCAGGGACTGACCCGCGGACCCCTGGAGTTTCAGCGTCAGCTTGCCATCTTCAAGGCCTTCGGAGCCGAAGGTCCGCACGATGCGAGACGATGTTTTCGTTCCCACGGCTCGGTCGGTATTCTTGACGACGTAATCGAGTTGCATTTTCTCGCCGCGGTCGAACACCGGCAGTGCATCCTCGATGATTTGCTCGTCCAGGCTTGGCGCAACCTCGTTCCGCTGCTTGCGCGATGATCGCGCGGGCCGGTCTGCCGCATCCGCCCGGATCATGATCGCGCTGAGATCGAGGTCATCCAGCGCTTCAGACCCACGCGACACCTGGTCGAGCAGATCGGAGCGACCGATGACATCTTCCAGCGATTGCGCCCCGAGACCGGACAGGATTTCACGCACATCCTCGGCCAGATAAGTCATCAGATTGACGACATGGTCCGGCGCTCCGCCGAAACGGGCCCGCAGGTCATCATCCTGGGTGCAGACGCCCACCGGGCAGGTATTGGAATGGCACTGGCGTACCATCAGGCAGCCCAGCGCCAGCAGCGCCGCCGTGCCAATGCCGAATTCCTCCGCCCCGAGCATCGCCGCGATAACAATGTCCCGGCCGGTGCGAATGCCACCATCCGCGCGCAGGGTCACACGTTCGCGCAGGCCATTGAGCGAGAGCATCTGGTGGGCTTCGGCCAATCCGAGTTCGAGCGGGCCACCGGCGAATTTGATCGACGACAGGGCCGCAGCGCCCGTTCCGCCAATGGACCCCGAGATATTGATGATATCCGCATTGGCCTTGGCAACACCGGCAGCAACCGCGCCAACACCCGAGGATGCGACCAGCTTCACGCCGACCCGGGCTTCAGGGTTGATCTGCTTGAGATCATAGATCAGCTGGGCCAGATCCTCGATCGAATAGATATCATGGTGTGGCGGCGGCGAAATCAGCGAGACACCCGGCGTCGACAATCGCATGCGGGCAATGAAGTCGGTCACCTTGAAGCCGGGCAACTGCCCACCTTCGCCGGGCTTGGCTCCCTGCGCGACCTTGATCTCGATTTCGCGGCACTGGTTGAGATATTCCGCAGTTACGCCAAATCGACCAGAGGCCACCTGTTTAACCGCCGAGTTCATGTTGTCGCCATTGGGCAGGGCAACATAACGCGCCGGATCTTCGCCACCCTCGCCGGACACGGATTTCGCACCAATCCGGTTCATGGCCACGTTGAGCGCTGCATGGGCCTCGGGCGACAACGCACCCAGAGACATTCCCGGCGTCACGAAACGCTTGCGAATACCATTGACCGACTCAACCTGCTCCAGGCCGATTTCCGGCCCGACAGGTCGCATGTCCAGCAAGTCGCGCAATTGCGTCGGACCTTCACTCGCCAGTGCCTTGCGATACGCACTCCAGGCGTCTCGATCCTCGTAACGAACGGCTTTTTGCAATGCCGAGATCGCCTGTGCAGAAAGGGCATGGCGTTCACCGCTCGAGCGGCGCGTGTAGAAACCGCCCACAGCCAGCGCCTCGTGCTTCTGCCAGGCACGCGCATGCAGATCGACAGCTATCGCTTCCAGGCCCGGCAGACCGATACCGGAGATCCGGCTGACCACGCCCGGCAAGTAGGCTTCGACGAGCGCACGGGAGAGCCCCAGCACCTCGAAATTGCACCCCCCGCGATAGGAGG
The DNA here is from genome assembly GCA_036141435.1 of Pseudomonadota bacterium. Taxonomy (GTDB): domain Bacteria; phylum Pseudomonadota; class Alphaproteobacteria; order Caulobacterales; family Maricaulaceae; genus Maricaulis. Next base: position 4,678 of record JAYZXG010000182.1, read on the forward strand.
AGATGATCGAGATTCCCATCTTCGACAGGATCTTGAGCAAGGCGCTGTCGAGAGCATCCTTGAGATGGCGCGCCCGATCGCGGGCCCAGTCGTCACCTCCGACCGCCGGACGATCCGCCGTGACGGTGTTGAAGGCAAGATAGGGATTGACCGTCGTCGCGCCGAGACCGATCAGCACAGCGGCATAATGCCCGTCAAAACATTCCGCGGTACGCACATTGATCGAACACGCATTGCGCAGCCCCTGTTTGGTCAGATGGGCGTGTACAGCACCCGCAACCAGGATCATGGGCAGGGGTAGCCGTGTCTCGTCCTGAGCCATGTCAGACAGGACAAGATGCCCGGCGCCGCCGCGAATGGCCTCGCTGGCCTGCTCCATCACCGACGTCAGGGCGTCACGCATGGCCTGCCCGTCGCCAGCCGCGTCTTCCGCCGCGAACGTGCAGTCGATCTCGTGCACCGTCCGTCCAAGATGCGCGCGCAACCGGTCGAAGCCGCCATTGCTCAGGATCGGACTGTCCAGCACCATCACATTGTACTGGCGCTCCCCAAAACCGAGAATATTACCGAGGTTTCGGAACCGGGTCTTCAGCCCCATGACCCGACCTTCCCGCAAGGGATCAATCGGAGGATTGGTGACCTGGGAGAAAGTCTGCCGGAAGAAGTGGCTGAGGGGCCGATACCGGTCGGACAATACCGCCAGCGCCGTATCATCGCCCATCGATCCGACGGCTTCCTTGCCGGCTTTCGCCATTTCCTTGAGGACCAGTTCAATGGACTCAAAGGAAAAGCCCGCCGCGGCCTGGCGTGTACGGCGCTCATCCGCGTCGAACAATTCCGGTTCGGGGCCCGGCCCCACCACGGGTTCGATATCCTCTACGCTTTCCAGCCAGCGCTCGTAGGGGCCGGACTTGGCCAGCTCGTCGAGGATTTCTGGCTCGCGATAGAAACGGCCTTCCTCCAGGTCGAGGGCGATCAGGCGGCCGGGGGTTACAGAGCCTCGCTCCGCAATTCGCTCGGCGTCAACCGGCGCCATCCCGGTCTCCGACCCGACGATCAGCAAACCATCGTGCGTCAGCGAGTAGCGCATGGGTCGAAGACCATTGCGGTCCAGTCCCGCGATCGCCCACCGGCCATCAAAAGCCGCAATCGCTGCCGGTCCATCCCAGGGCTCCATCACGGCATTGCAGTAACCGTAGAGTGCCTGCCAGCGATCCGGCATCACATCCGTACGTTTTGACCAGGCTTCCGGGATCAGGAGCGTCTTGGCCATGGGCGCCGTCCGGCCCGCCCGAACCAGAACCTCGAAGGTCTGGTCCAGTGCCGCGGAATCCGACGCGCCCGGCTGGATGACCGGCAAGACATCGGCGGTCTCCGACAGGAAGGCCTTTTCGGCGATATGTCGCTCATGCGAGCGCATCCAGTTGGTATTGCCACGGATCGTATTGATCTCGCCGTTGTGCGCGAGCATGCGGAACGGCTGGGCCAGTCGCCATTCCGGGAAGGTGTTCGTCGAATAGCGCTGGTGGAAGATCGCGAAGGGCGACACGAAATCGGGATGTTTCAGGTCGAGGAAGAATGCATCGATGTCCTGTGCCCGGAACAGACCCTTGTAGATGATGTCCTTGGGCGACAGCGAACAGACATAGAGCTCCCGCAGGTTTTCCTCGCGCGCACGCCGCTCGATGCGGCGGCGAATGAGATAGAGACAGCGCGACAGGGTCTCGGGATGGCGGTTCGCC
>JAYZXG010000183.1:0-10036 GCA_036141435.1 Pseudomonadota bacterium
GCCTTGAGCAGGCGTTCCGCCTCGCTGCGCAGGCTGTGCTTGCGTGTGGCCCGTTCACGGCGCGCCTTGGAGAAGCGGCAGGGCAGCATCACATTGTCCAGCGGGCTGAGATAGGGAACCAGGTTGAAGAGCTGGAAAATCACGCCGAGATTATCGGCGCGAAACGCATCGCGGCGCGCCGGTGAAAGCGCGGTCATATCCTGACCGAGAATGGCAATCTCGCCTGCGGACGCCGGCGCAATACCGGCGATGACCGCCAGCAGCGAGCTCTTGCCGCTGCCGCTCGGCCCGACCAGGAATACACTTTCGCCGGCAGCAAGTTCGAACCGGTCAATCTCCAGCAAGGCCTGCCCGGGCTTCCAGCCGAATTCAAGCTGACCCATTTGAATTGCAAACTCAGTCGTCACAGGGACCTCCCCAGGTTCGACGTTAACTTATAACACTCGCCCCTGCCCGCAACTCTCAATGCTGTAACTTGCCCGTCGCTGCCCCCGGCCCCACCGACAGCGCCCGGATGTCTGTCCTCTGCGGCTATCTGCCCTGCAGGGCGGGCTTCAGTCTCGGGCTGGCGAGGTCTATAGGTCGGACGAAAGGGTATCACCATGTCTCACTATCTCGTCGCAGCGCTCTATCATTTCGCCCCGCTGAATGCGGATGCCGACACCCAGTCGCGCATCAAGGCGGTGTGCGTCGAGAACGGGATTTGCGGGACGCTGCTGCTGGCGAGTGAAGGCATCAACGGCACCATCGCCGGGACGCCGGAGGGCATTGCCAATGTGCTTGCCTTCATCCGTTCTATCCCGGGGTTTGCCACGCTGGAGCACAAGGAAAGCCATGCCAGTGAGCAACCCTTCCTGCGCCTCAAGGTCCGTCTGAAAAAAGAGATCGTGACCATGGGCATTCCCGGCGTGGATCCGAACGCCCTGGTCGGCACCTATGTGGAGCCGAAGGACTGGAATGATCTCATCTCGGCAGACGATGTCGTCACCATTGATACGCGAAACGATTACGAGATCCGCATCGGCCAGTTCAAGGGGGCGATCAATCCCGAGACCGTCACCTTCCGCGAGTTTCCGGACTGGTTCCGCAAGTTCCGACAGGGTCGTCCCAATGCCCGTATCGCGATGTATTGCACAGGCGGTATTCGGTGCGAAAAATCGACGTCTTTCGTCAAGCAGGAAGGCGTTGACGAGGTCTATCACCTCAAGGGCGGCATCCTGAAATACCTCGAAGACGTGCCTGAGGACGAGAGCCTGTGGGAAGGCGAGTGTTTCGTCTTCGACCGTCGTGTCGCCGTCAAGCACGGGCTGGAGGAAGGCAGCTACACGCTGTGTCATGCCTGCCGCGAACCGCTGGGCCCGGAAGACCTGAAGTCGGAGCACTTCATCCCCGGGACCTGCTGCCCCTATTGTCATGACAAGCGCTCGCCGGAAGACCAGGCCCGCTATGCCGAACGCGAGAAACAGGAACAGCTGGCCGCGGAGCGCGGACAGCAACACCTGGGCAGCGTCGGCGGCACGCAGGGCGCAGGCGAAACGTGACCAGACCCGTCCTCTACTCCTTTCGACGTTGCCCCTTTGCGATGCGCGCGCGCATGGCACTGGACGTCGCCGGGATCGAGGTCGAGCATCGCGAGATCCTGTTGAAGGACAAACCCCGGGCCATGCTCGAGGCCTCGCCCAAGGGTACAGTCCCCGTCCTCGTCCTGGCGGAGGACCAGGTGCTCGAGGAAAGCCTCGATGTCATGCACTGGGCGCTGACCCGGAATGATCCGCAGGCGTGGTTGCCTGTCACCGCGCGGGAGCGCGACTGGATCGACCGTATCGACGGCCCCTTCAAGGCGGCGCTGGACCGGTACAAATATCCCAATCGTTATGAAGACAGCGACCCGCTCGTCGCGCGGACACACTGCGCCGAGATCCTCGCGGCGCTCGATGCACGCCTTGCAGAACAGCGCTTTATCCATGGCGAACATGCCGGGCTCGCGGACAATGCGACCTTCCCCTTCATTCGCCAGTTCGCCCACACGGACCGGACCTGGTTTGATGCGCAGGACTGGCCGGCCCTACAGGCCTGGCTGCAGCATTTTCTGGAATCGGAGCGTTTCGAACGGATCATGATCAAACACCCGCTCTGGCAGGACGACGTCTAGGGCCACACGGACTGTTCGGGAAAGCCCGAATGGAGCGCGTTAGCTGAAGCCGCGTTAACCAAAACATTGATTTGGTTTCCGAATCTTAGCGTGCCCCGCACCGGGTCATGTCCTATAACTGATGCATTCTTCCCACACTCCGTGGCAAACTTGTGCAGCGCACCAAACCGTCAGTGTCATTTGTTTGAAATATCCGTTATCGGACGGTCGTCGCACGCAAGGCCCATATCGTGGGGATCGGGGTCTTGCCCACGCAATCGGTTGATCGGGATGTATATGAAATGATGACCACCAAACTCGCGCAGAAAACTCTGCTGTGGGCCGGCGCAAGCCTTACCGCCCTCACCTTCGCTGCTGCTCCGTCCCTTGCTCAGGACGACAGCGCTTCTTCTCTGGAAACAATCACCGTGACGACGAACCGTCGCGAAGAGAGCATCCAGGATGTCGCCAACTCCGTGACGGTCCAGTCCGGCGAGGATCTCGCTGCACTGACCGAGGGCGGCGCTGACATTCTCACGCTCGCTGCGCGCATTCCGTCTGTCTATGCGGAAAGCTCCAATGGTCGCGTTGCTCCGCGTTTCTATATTCGCGGTCTCGGCAACACCGACTTCGACCTGGCAGCGTCTCAGCCGGTCTCCATCATCATGGACGACATCGTCCAGGAGAACGTTATCCTCAAGAGCTTCCCGCTCTTCGACATCCAGCAGGTTGAAATCGCGCGCGGCCCGCAGGGCACGCTCTTCGGTCGCAACACGACCGCTGGCACGATCATGTTCGACAGCGTTCGTCCGTCCGAGGACACCGACGGTTACATGAGCCTGACGGTTGGTAGCCTGGACACCTTCAACCTGGAAGGTGCTGTTGGCGGCACGATCATCGACGACGTTCTGATGGGCCGTATCTCGGTCATGACGCAGAACCGCGGCGACTGGATCAACAACGCATTCCTCGGCGTTCCGAACGCCATGGGCGGACACCGTGAGAACGCTGGCCGCGCCCAGCTGCTCTACACGCCGAACGAAAGCTTCGACGCCCTGTTCAACGTGCACGCACGTTCTCTGGCAGGTACGGCCGCGATCTTCCGCGCCAACATCCTGACGCCGGGCGATAATGGCCTGAACGCGAATTTCGTTCGCGACGAAGTCTATTACGACAGCGCGTTCAACAACCCGCAGAACTATGATTCCTGGGGTGCCAGCGCCAACATGAACTTCCACCTCGATGGTGGCATGACCTTCACCTCCATCACCGGTTACGAGACCGCTGAAGGCCGCAGCCTTGGCGATATCGATGGCGGCAACATGGTCACCGGCCCGGGCTTCATCCCGTTCCCGTCTGAAACGCAGGACGGCCTGGACGACCTGGACCAGTTCACCCAGGAATTCCGCCTGGCGTCTTCTGACGACCTGGAAACGACCTGGCAGATCGGCGCCTACTATTTCGACGGCGCGTTCGACATCACCACGCTGGGCCCGAACGGTGGCTTCCCGCCGCCGACAACGGTTCGTCACGAAAACGAGCTGTGGGCTGTCTTCGGCCAGGTCTCACACCAGGCAACCGAGCGCCTGCAGCTGTCCGGTGGCCTGCGCTACACCAGCGACGAGAAGTCCCTGGAAGTCATCCAGGCCGTTTGGCCGGCTGGCGGTCCTTACAATGTCTCTGACGAAGAGCTGAGCTGGGACCTTTCCGCATATTATGACTACAGCGAAGACACGGCCTTCTTCGGTCGCATCGCGCGCGGTTTCCGCGGCCCGTCTATCCAGGGTCGTGACGTTGCCTTCTTCGGTACGCCGTCCATCGCGGACAGCGAAACCTCCATCTCCTACGAGGCCGGCATCAAGTCCGAGCCGTGGGGTGGTCGCGCTCGCGTCAACGCAACGGCGTTCTACTACACCGTATCCGACCTGCAGCTGTCTGCTGTTGGTGGCGGCGGCAACCTGGTTCAGCTGATCAATGCTGACGAAGGCGTTGGCTATGGTTTCGAAGTCGACAGTGAATTCCTGATCAACGACAACCTGGTTGTCACCGCAGGCTTCAGCTGGAACGAGACCGAGCTGCAGGACGACACGCTGGAAGTCGGCGTTTGCGCCCAGTGCACCGTGACGGACCCGGACGTTGACAATGACGGCTTCGCCGAAGTTGACGGCAACCCGTTCCCGCAGGCTCCGGACTTCATCCTGAGCTTCTCCGCCCGCTACTCCGTTCCGGCTGACACGCCGGGTGGCGAGTGGTTCATGATGACCGACTGGTTCTACCAGGGTCACACCAACCTCTTCCTCTATGAGTCCGAGGAGTTCTACTCTTCCGGCAATTTCGAGGGCGGCGCCCGCATCGGCTTCTCCGGCCTGACCGCCAACGGTCACGGCTATGAAGTTGCTGCCTTCGTCCGCAACATCACCGATGAAGAGAACCTGGTTGGAGGCATCGACTTCAACAACAATACCGGCTTCGTCAACGAGCCGCGTACGTGGGGCATCTCTTTCCGCACCGATATCAACTAATCGGCGCAACCCTGACACAGGAAAACCCCGGAGCCCGCGCTCCGGGGTTTTTCTCTGGCTGTTGCCAGGGCCTAGGGCTGGAGCGGTGAATACCCCGTGCCCTCGAGGCCAAAGTCCAGCTCTCGCCAGGCTTCCTCGGCGAACAGAACCGCCTGGTCCGCATAATGCGGTGACAGGCTGTCCAGCGTGGCGGCCCCGAACTGATGGATCGAGCGCGACCGCATCTCGCCCGTCGCATCCCATTCCACGAACATGATGTAGGTGTCTCCGGCTACAGCACGGATCTGACCGTTCTCGTCCAGCGCCTGGCCTGCGCCATAGATAGCCCGCAGCGTATCCGGACCACCGCCCAGCGGCAGATCCACATCACCGCGGATCATCCGGTTGACCTCGCCCCAGCTCGGGTCCAGCCGCCCGTAGTGAAGCAGCAGCTCGTCCGCCGCCTCCCGCAGCGCCTGGGCCGGTGGCATGTCCCAGGGATCCTCGTGATGACGGTTATGGATGGTTCGCACAGCCGTCAGCACCCCCAGTGCCGCCGCACGGCTATCGATCTCCGTGGACATGTCCCAGCGCGCCAGGATGGCCTGGGCCTCGACCAGCAGCGGCTCATCGGACAGGTCCATGGCCAGGATTTCCCGGATCAGCCGTCCCACCGCCGATGTCTCGGCATACACCTTGTCGAACTTGATCTCCTCCAGCCGTTCGCTGGTCAGCGACCGCTCGCCCCGCAACAGCGCCAGGCCGCGATGGGCGCGATTGGTCATGCGCGGCTCGATGCCGAAGGTCTGCGAGAAATCCGCCGGAGACAGGTTGTCCGCCATCGCGGTTGCATCGAACGGGGTCTGGTTCGCCGACAGGAGCCAGCCGGACGGCGGATTGTGATAGAGCGGCATCGCGGAGAGCGGATGATATGCCTGCCAGATCAGCTCGGACCGGTCGCCCGGCAGATAGTCGCGCCAGTTCCAGCCCTCTTCGCGCACCGGCATCGCGGCGTTGTAGACATAGGCAATCTCACCCGTGCGATCGGCGTAGACCGTGTTCAGCGAGGAGATGGCATTCATCTCCATCGCCTCGTACCAGACGTCCCAGCTTTCGGCCCGGTTCATGCGGTACCACTGCTCGACCTGGCGGATTTCATCCATGCCTGAATAGCGAATGGCATAGTCCCCGTGTTCGGTCCGGATCACCGGACCATGGCGGGACCACCACATATCGCGCTCGACCGTCCAGCGGATCGAGCCGAACAGGCGGACATTCAGGCGCGCTGTCCCGTGCTCCAGCTCGAGCCATTCCCCGTCCAGCCGGTAGCGGTCGCCCTCGGTCTCCAGCACGTAGACATCTGCAAGGTCCGGCAGATTGACGGTGTGGGCCCAGCCCAGGACCGGGCTGTGCCCGTGCAGGATCAGCGGCGCGCCGGGGAAGGTCCCGCCGGCCATGTCCCAGCCCTCGCCGGACTGCACACGGGCCTCGTACCAGGCAACCGGTCCCTCGAAGGGCTGGTGAGAGTTGATCACCAGACGGGTCGCTCCATCAGCGGAGAATTCCGGCGCGATCGCAAAGGCGTTGGAACCAAATGGCAGGCGCGCCTCGTCGAGCCACTGGAAGGCGCTCTGCGTTGAACGCATGGAGATCGAGCGCTGGCGCTCCTCGGCGAACAACTCGGTCAGCGTGCTGTCGAGGCCGTACATGAAGGGGGTTCGCAGCACGAAACCGGCGACGACATCCTCCGGCGTTACCGGCAGGACGTCATTCCAGACCCGCGTGGGGTGCTGCGCAGCATAAAGATTGAGACCGGCCGCATATCCCTCCAGCAAGACTTTGACATCGCTGGAGATATCCTCTTCGTACCGCGCCGCCACGAGCTCGCGGATACGCAGGAGCTGGACGACGTAGTCCGTCGGCGCCGCATCGGCGCCCTGGTAGCGGGCCAGCTCGCCGCGCGCGGCGACCAGGGTGGTCTGGATCGTGGCCCAGTCATCCTCGGCGTGGGCATAGGCCAGGCCAAAGGCGGCGGCTGCGTCGGTGTCGGCAGAGATGTGTGGCACCCCGTATTCGTCCCGCACGATGCGCGCCGAGGCAAAGCGTTCGGCCGCGGCCTCGGCCTCCTGCCGGCTCATGCCCGGACCACTGCCCAGGGTGAAGCTCGCCAGCGCGGCGATGAATACGACCAGCGCGGCCAGTGAAACAAAGACCAACCGATTGATTTTGAGCACACGTCCCTCCCCGGCATGTGATTTTGCAGGGGAGCATAAGCCGGTCCGCGCAAGAAAAAAGGGGCGCTGCAACAGCGCCCCCCATTTCATCGTTTCCGCAGCGACTATTCCCAGTAATAGGTGTCGCGGTCCTCGTCGCCGGTGATCACCTCGTTCAGGGTCATCGGGTCATACAGGCGACCATTGAGCATCACATAGGCGATGTCATCGGTATTGGCGATATCGTCCAGCGGGTTGGAGCGCATGATAACGAAGTCCGCCAGCTTGCCCTCTTCCACCGTGCCGAGATCATCGATGAAGCCGAGATGCAGCGCCGGGGCGACCGTGGCGGTGCGCAGGACTTCGACCGGGCTCATGCCACCGCGAGCGAAGGACCACATCTCCCAGTGCGCCGCGAGGCCCTGCTGCTGGCCGTGCGCACCGATGGAGACCAGGACGCCACGCTGGGCCAGCTCCCGCGAGGTCGCGGCCGCATTGGCATCGGCGAAATTGTCCTCCGGTGCCGTCGTGCGCCGGATCGAGCCCGGACGCAGGATGTGCGGCGGCACATGCTCGCGCAGGATCGGGTGCTCCCAGACATTCATGGCCTGGCGCCAGTACGGGTCACCGGCCAGGCCGCCATAGGTCACGGCCAGGGTCGGTGTCAGCGCCACCTGGGTGCCGACATACATCTCGATGACATCATCATAGATGGCCGAAACGGGCAGGTTGTGCTCGATCGAGGTATTGCCATCGGCGACCATGGACATGTCCATGTGGAAGTTCGATCCGCCCTCTGACACCACGATCATGTCGGCCAGCATCGACGCATAGGTCACTTGCTGACGCTGGTCGCGGCGCGGCTGGTTGTAGTTCTTGATGCCGTGAGCGCCCTGGGAATCAAGGCGGAACACATGCTCCTGCGCATCCTCCGCGTCATTGATCTCCGCATAGAAACCCGGAGCCCGTGCGCCATAAACGATCTCGCCGGTGGAATAGGTCCGTGGCTGAAGCTGAACGCCTGCCCGCTGGTATTCCGAGGCCGGGAAGATGGAGCTGGCCGAGCTGGACGGGTCGAAGACCGTGGTCACGCCCAGCGCCAGGTGCGCCATCGTCGACCAGTTCTGCTGCGGGATGATGCCGTCAGAGGCCTGCGGTCCATGCGCATGGGCATCGATGAAGCCCGGCGTGATGGTATGGCCGGTCACGTCGGCAATCGTCGCACCGCCCGGCACATCGACGCTGTCACGCGGGCCTACGGCGACAATGCGATTGCCGTCGACCAGGATGACGCCATCCTCGATCACACCGCCCGCATCATCGGTCATGGTGATGATGCGCGCGCCGACCAGGGCCGTCAGCCCCTCCGGACGATCGGTCTCGACCGTCATCGACAGGGACACGCCCTCGCCCGGCTGGCGGGGTTCGAACGCGTCCGCATCCTCGTCCGCCGGATTGGGCCGGATCTCGGCGATGGTGGCAGAGAAAAGCTCGGCGCCCATGGTCCAGTTGATCTGGTTGCCATTGTCCGACCAGTGGATATCGGTGCCCCCATTGCCGGACAGCTCCACCACCGGCAGTGCACCGGAGGATTTGGAGACCGAGACATTCTGCGGACCGACCGGCATCGGCATGATGAAGGCGTCGTAGTTCTCGCGGAATGCCAGGTGACGTCCATCCGGAGCCACGTGGAACTCACCGGTCATGCCACCCGAGGCATGCACACGCTCGTCATAGCCGTTGAGATCGACCGAATAGAGTTCCAGCGCCGGTGTGCGACGGGTCATGTAGACGCGGTCACTGGCGGCGCCGAAATGCGGGTTGGAGCCGCTTTCCGCCACGCGGTTCATATCGCCGCCCCGTGCGGGCACGGTGAAGATACCGGTGGTCTCGGACCAGGCGCGCGAGGTCAGGAATCCGCCGCCATCCTTCTCAAACACCACGGTCTCGCCATCCGGCGAGAAACGCGGACGCCGGTAGGTGCCCGGCTCATTGGTCAGGGTCCGCTCGCTTCGTCCATTGGCACCCACAGTGCGAACCGAGCCCAGATCCTGGTCATCCCAGGTGACAAAGACGATCCGGCGCCCGTCGCTGCTCCAGGACGGGAACAGCTCGCGGCGATCAGAGCCGTCACGGGTCAGGCGACGCGGCTCGCCGCCATCCGTATCCATGATGTAGAGCTTGCCCAGGCTTTCGAAGACAACCTGTTCGCCATCGGGCGAGACAGATGTGAAGCGCGGCATCTGGGTGTCGAACGTGTCGGGCGCCACCTCGACGGCCGGACGCGGCGGATCAATGACCTCACGCGTGTCGTTCACCGCGAACGGGATGTTCGTGACCTCACCGCTTTCGATATCGACGCGGTGAATGCCGCCACCGGACCAGAACACGACCGAGCCGCTGTCCGGCGTCCAGTCCATGTTGGGATACATGCCCATCACGCCCCAGGTTTCCTGGTTGTCGCGATCAAGATTGCCATAGAGCTGGCGGATCTCGCCGGAGCGCAGATCCTTCATGTAGAGACCGGTCTGCATGCCGTCGCGACGCACAAAGGCGAGATAGCGACCGTCCGGCGACGGTGCCGGACGCACCGCACCGCCGGCGCCGTCCACAACCGTGTCGACATCACCGGTCTCCATGTCGTAGCGGCGGATGTTGAACAGGTCGCCATTGGAATCATCGGCATAGGTGAAGGTGTTGCCGGAACCGACAGCCCGCGTGAAATACACGTAGCGACCATCCGGCGAGAAGATCGGCTCGCCCTGTTCCTTCTGGAAGGCTTCGCTGGGACGTTCCACCAGCTGCACGCCATTGCCGCCCAGCACGTGATACATCCAGATCTCGCCGGTACCGGCAGAGCGCGATGTGGTGAAGTGCTTGCGCGCCGCGATGTAACGTCCATCCGGCGACCAGGTCGGGTTGTTGAGCAGGCGGAATGTCTCGTGCGAGATCTGCCGGCGGTTTTCGCCGTTCGCATCCATCACCCAGATATTGTCACCACCGCCCGCATCGGACGTGAAAGCGATCTGCGAGCCATCCGGCGAAAACCGCGGCTGGATTTCCCAGGCCAGACCCGAAGCGATATTGGTCGCCTCACCGCCGCTCATCGGGATGGTGTAGATATCGCCGAGCATGTCGAACACGATTGTCTGGCCATCTGGCGAGACATCGAGGCTCATCCAGGTGCCTTC
>JAYZXG010000184.1:0-3467 GCA_036141435.1 Pseudomonadota bacterium
AATATGCTTGGAATAGCCGCCGTACGTGTAGCCTCCCTGCGGCAGGGCGCTGTTATACGTCCCGGTCATGCCGGTCTCGCAATATTGCTCCAGTCCGGCGTCGCAGGAGGCACAGCTCTGGCAGCTGTCGACCATGCAGCCCACGCCGACCCGCTGGCCGACTGCGAATTTCGATACATTGGCGCCGACCTTGACCACGCGCCCGACAATCTCGTGACCGGGCACGCACGGATATTGTGTCCCACCCCAGTCATCCCGCGCGGTGTGCAGGTCGGAATGGCAAACGCCGCAATACTCGATATCGATTGCAACCTCGTTGCTGGCCGGATCACCGCGATGGATGCGGGTCTCGGCAAGGTCGGATGTTGCTGACTGAGCGGCAAAGGCGGCAATATCTGGCATGGTCTCCCCCGGAGTTGTTATCGCCATGATGTGGGGTAACCGGCAGTTTCGACAAGCGTGCTGCCACAGGTATCAGTCTGCGGGCTGGTGTTTCAGCGGAATATCGACCCAGAAATGCGCGCCGCCTTCCGGTTGATTGAACACACCGACCCGCCCGCCAAGAAGCGCTGCGAACTCCTTGCACACGGACAGTCCCAGACCGCTGCCACCGTGGCGCCGGGTGGACGAGCCGTCGGCCTGGCGGAAACGCTCGAAAATGTCGTCCCGGGCTGCTTCCGGAACTCCCGGCCCGCTGTCGATCACGGACGCACGTACCGCGCCGGGAAGTTCCGGCGACGCGGCCAGTTCGATGCGGATATCGCTACCGGGCGCGAACTTGTGGGCATTGGAAACAAACTGGGCGATGATCTGCAGCAGTTTGCTGCGATCTGTCTTCAGCTCCATGTGGTCGACCGGCAATCTTTTCGCACACACAGGCGGTACCGGAGTATCGGCGCCCGGCAACCCACCCAGACCGGCCCCCTCCCGGATCGCATCCATGAGGTTGAACCGCTCGGGGTTTACGGCAAGGGAGCCATCTTCCAGCGCCGCCAGATCGAGCATGGTCGTGACCGTATTCAACAGCCAACGGCCGGACTGGTCGATAACCCCCAGCCAGCGCTCGAGCGCCTCCGGGCTGGTATCATGACGCAGGATCGAGACACCGCCCAGGATACCGTTCAAAGGCGTTCTCAACTCATGCGATGTCGTGGCCAGGAATTCCGTCTTGAGCCGGTTGGCAGTCACGGCCTCGGCCTTGGCACGCTCAGCCGCCGCGAGGGCCTCGACAAGCTTTTCGTTCGACTGTTCGAGGGCATTGAGAATTTTTTCCCGCTCGAACATCTCCATCGACAGGCCGACAAAATCACCCAGCGAGGCCACGAAGGCACATTCCTCTGCTGTCCACTCGCGCGCGGGACCAACATGCTCGCAGCAGACAACACCGCGCAAACCGGCCCGGTCCGAAATCTGCGTATCCAGCATCGAGGTGATGCCAAGCACATCGAGATAACCGACCGCAAACTCGCTCGTACGCGGATCTCTGAGCGCATCATCCGCGTTGACGACGCGCGAGGCCCGGAACGCCTCGAAATAGGCAGGATAGTCCTGCGCCCTCAAGGTCGCGCCTGACGAAATTTCATCGGTAGACTGGTCATACAGGCAAAGACAGGCCAGCTCGACATGATCGCGGTCGAGCATCCAGATACTGGCCCGGGCCGCGCCGACCTTGGTGCTCAGGCTGTAGACAACCTGTTCCAGCAGCGCGTCCAGTCCCGGGCTGTCATGCAGCCGGAAACGCGCCAGCCGGTCCAGTTCGCGATTGAACTGGGTCGCCTGTATCTCCGCGGCATCGTTGCGATCTACAAGGTCGGCCATGCATTCTCCGGACTCAGGCGACGAAGGCCTCAACCATCTGCGCGATTTCTTCAGGGTCATAGGGGCGCTGCCTGACGCCGGCCACGCCTTGCTCCGTCAACTTCTCGACCAGCGGCTGGTTCATGGCCGCAGTCACCACCAGGACACGGTCCAGCAGGTTCGCGGCATCCGCTGCGAGATCGCTCACGACCTCCTCGCCGCCGATAATGGGCATCATCACATCGAGTAATACGAGATCATATTGGCCGGACCGGATCGCATCCGCCGCGCCGACGCCACTGGTCAACTCGTCTATCTCGTGGTTTCTCTGAAGCGCCCACCGGAACAGCTCCCGGTTTACCGCATCATCGTCCACGACGAGAATCTTTGCCATTCGCTCTCAACCCTTGGGTTCGACAACAAAGTATGGCGCGTTGTGGGAATAATTCAATTCGATGGTCTTGGAGACCGGCAAAGAAAACCGAGCGTCCAGCCGCCGGCAATGGCCCCGATCACCGGCGCCCACATGTCGCCCGCTCCGGCATACCCGGCCAGCCCGTTGCCGAGCGCGGCAGCGATCAGGGCCAGTGGCAGCATGCGAATCGGACGAATCAAAGGGAGCTCTCCCGTGCCGTATCAGCGTGAAACATACTGTAAAAACCCCGCAAAAACGGGGCCGGGACCTGAAAAACGGGGTTTTTCAGAGAAAATTACAGCAATTTCCGCCCGATTCGCCTGTTATTGCTTGCAAAGCGCCGCCGAACTTGGCCTTCATGAAGCGTGTTAGAACTACGTGGCTCTCTTTCGGGCACGATGACCGTACCGATTGAACCGCGACAATTTGGGGGGAACCCTATGAACAAGTCTGATCTTGCTAAAGCCGTTGCTGACAAAACCGGCCTGTCCCGCGCTCAAGCTGGCGAAGCTGTCGATGCTGCCATCGAAGCTATCGTTGGTTCCGTAAAGGCAAATGACAGCGTTCAGCTGGCTGGCTTCGGTACGTTCCATGCGAAGCACCGCGAAGCTCGCGAAGTTCGCAACCCGCGCACCGGCGAGAAAATGATGTCCAAGGCTCGCACCCAGGCGGCTTTCCGCCCGGCAGCTGCCCTGAAAGACATCTAATCCCCTCAGGGTTAGAAAAACCCCGCCAGGAGAAATCCTGGCGGGGTTTTTTGTGTCTGGCTGTCAGAAGGCCGCTCAGGCGGCATTGGCAGCCGAGTTGTTCTTGCGCACACGCTTGAGCGATTCAGCGATGCGGAAAGACATGTCGAGCGCCTGGTCCGCATTGAGACGCGGGTCACAATGGGTGTGATAGCGCGAGGCCAGATCGGCCTCGGTCACCGTCTTGGCCCCACCGACACATTCGGTGACATCGCGGCCGGTCATCTCGAAATGCACACCGCCCGGATACGCGCCTTCCGCGTAGAGCACGTCCATGAAGCCCTCAAGCTCGTTGAGAACCTTGTCGAACTCACGCGTCTTGTAACCACTGTCGGTTTTCACGGTATTGCCGTGCATGGGGTCGGACGACCACACGACCTTCTTGCCTTCCTGCGTCACGGCCCGTGCCAGCGCCGGCAGGGTCTCGCGCACATTATTGGCGCCCTGGCGAACGATCAGGACCAGGCGTCCGGCCTCGTTCTTCGGATTGAGTGTGTCGATCAGCTGCA
>JAYZXG010000185.1:0-7579 GCA_036141435.1 Pseudomonadota bacterium
GTGTCGAGAATGTCCGGTACAAAACCGGCACCGATCCCCTGGATCTTGTGCGGGCCCGGCTCGCCACCGGACAAAACCGGGCTGTCGGTCGGCTCCACAGCGAAGACCTGTACATCCGGCTTCCTGTCCTTGAGGACCGAGGCGATGCCCGTCAGCGTGCCCCCGGTGCCGACGCCGGAAATCAGCGCATCGACCTGCCCCTCGGTGTCATTCCAGATTTCCAGGGCGGTGGTGTTGCGGTGGACTTCCGGATTGGCGGGGTTGGCGAACTGGCTGGGCATGACCGCGCCGGGCGTGCTGTCCAGCAGCTCGTTGGCCTTGGCGATAGCGCCCTTCATACCCTTGGCCGCCTCTGTCAGGACCAGTTCCGCGCCCAGATAGGTCAGCAGTTTGCGACGCTCGATCGACATGCTTTCCGGCATGGTCAGGATCAGGCGGTGGCCGCGTGCCGCTGCCACAAAGGCGAGACCGATCCCGGTATTGCCCGAGGTCGGCTCGATCATGACCGAGCCCTCGCCCAGTTTTCCAGCAGCCTCCAGCGCGTCGATCATGGCCACGCCGATACGGTCCTTGACGCTGGCCAGCGGGTTGAAGAACTCGAGCTTGGCCAGGATACGGGCCTTGGCACCGTGGGCGGCGGCCAGTTTGGGCAGGTCGACCAGCGGTGTGTCACCGATCGTGTCGGCAATGCTCGAATAGATGCGGCCGCGGCCTTCTGTCTTGATCATGGGGGCTCCTGATTGTGTATGCCTGACGGGGTTAGACGCCGGTCGATCCGAAACCGCCGCTGCCGCGCTCGGTTTCATCAAGCGTATCCGCGACCTGCCAGACCGCCTGTGTCACCGGGGCGACGATCATCTGGGCGATGCGATCGCCGCGTTTGACGATGAAGTCGACCTTGCCGTGATTGATCAGATTGACCTTGAGCTCGCCGCGATAGTCCGCGTCGATCGTCCCGGGCGTGTTGACGCATGAAATGCCATGCTTGGCGGCCAGGCCGGAACGCGGTCGGACCTGGGCTTCGAACCCGGCCGGCAGCGCGATGGCGATGCCCACCGGGACCAGCCGCCATTCGCCCGGGGGAATGGTGACGTCCTCGCTCACGGCTGCACGCAGGTCCATGCCGGCTGACTGAGCGGTCTCATAGGCCGGTAGCGCCAGGCCCTCATAGTTTTCCAGCGGCTTGATACGTACGTCGACAGTGTTCATGGCGTGCTCCCGGTCCTCGATACGGCCTCACCGTGATTCACTGATCCGGCCCTATAGACAAGTCAGTCTAGTCCGATGTTCGCGGTCGGATCTGTGATTGCATCTGGGCTAGAATGCCGTCGCTCCAGCTGCGCTCTTCTTCAGTCAATTCGCCATCATTGAGTATCAGTTCCACGCCGCCATCGACGTAGGTCAGAGTTGATCGACGGTTGTCATAGCTGTTGATCATCAGATCGTATCCAGCATTGATGACCTTGTAGTCAGCCGGATGCGGGACAAGTGTGTTTCTCGAACACAGGATCATGACCGTGTTCTCCGGAAGCGAGACATCGAACTCTTCCCGGGTCGTGATGATTTGATAGACGCTCATCTCCGGTGTGGGCTCGTAGCTGAACCCGCCGCCATCAAGTTGGTAGATATAGGCGCAACCTCTCTCCCGAAACTCCAATTGATCCGAGGAGGCAGTCCAGCTGAAGGTCAGCGTGGCGAGCAGGTGAACTAGAACAGGCATGGAACTCCCTTAGGGCAGGCGAGAAGGTCAGAAAGCGTAGTGTGCTATTCGTTGTGCGATCAGTCTCGCGATTTCCGGTTTGGAGGCACGCTGCGACCGCCAGACATCATTGCGCGAGACGATCGCGACGGCATTTTCCTCACCGCCCATCACATCGCCGGAAACATCATTGGCGATGATCCAGTCGCAGCCCTTGCGGGCCAGTTTCTGGCGCGCGTGATCCTCGACATCATGGGTTTCAGCCGCAAAGCCGATGACGAGGCCGGGACGGGCCTGGGTGCGCTGGCTGATGGTTTTCAGGATATCCGGGTTCTCAACCAGCGGCAGGGCAGCCATTTCGCCCTTGTTGCCCTTGATCTTCTTGTCGTGGGTTGCGGCCGGGCGCCAGTCGGCAACGGCTGCGACCGCGATAAAGACATCACCGGGCAGCGCCCCTTCCACGGCGGCCAGCATGTCCCGGGCGCTTTCAATGCGGATGGTTTCGACGCCGGCCGGATCGTTCAGCGCTGTCGGGCCTGACACGAGTACGACATCGGCGCCCAGTGCCGCGCAGGCTTCCGCGAGGGCGTAACCCTGCTTGCCTGATGAGCGATTGGAGATGAAGCGGACCGGGTCAATCGCTTCCAGCGTCGGCCCGGCCGTGATGACGATGCGGCGACCGGCAAGCGGGTTAGTCATTCAACAGCGCCTCGATGGCGTCAGCGATCACGGGCGGTTCCGCCAGTCGACCGGGGCCGAATTCACCACAGGCCATATCGCCCTCGTCCGGTCCGACAAAATGAACCCCGTCACCCTTGAGCGTGGCCAGATTGCGCTGGGTCGCCTTGTGCTCCCACATGCGCACATTCATCGCCGGGGCCATCAGGACCGGCTTGTCGGTGGCCAGCAAGGCGGTCGATGCCAGGTCATTGGCCAGACCGTTGGCCGCCTTGGCCATCAGATCAGCGGTGGCCGGAGATACGACGACCAGGTCTGCAGAGCGAGACAGCTCGATATGGCCCATCTCGGCCTCGTCCGTGAGGTCGAAAAGTTCGCCATAGACCTTGTCGCCTGACAGCGCGGACAAGCTCAGCGGGGTGACGAATTCGGAGCCGGCCCGGGTCAGGATGCAGCGCGAGGCAATGGAGCGGCGCGAGAGTTCGCGGATCAATTCCAGCGATTTATAGGCAGCGATCCCGCCGCCGATGATCAAGAGAACGCGTTTGTCTGTCACGTCCGGCCCTTTCCGTCTTCTGCCCTCTACCTAGCGGGTCAACGCCGTAACCCCAAGCCCTGAAGTCCTCGACAAGCAGGACGAAATGACTAGCCTGAGCGCCATCAAGCCTGGGGAGGGCCCAATGTTACACATGATCCTGGCAGCGTCGTCGCTCGCACTGCTGACACTTTTTGTTTATCTGATGCTGACGGTTTTCGGCGTTATCGCGAAGTCCAAGGGCGAGTTGAGCGATGAGTACTCATTGACCAAAACGGGTACGCCGCCGCCGGACTGGCTGGGTAATTGGGGGCGCAATCTCGCCAATCTGTTCGAGCTTCCGGTCCTGTTTTATGCCCTGGTCCTGTTCCAGGCCGTGACGTCAGATACGATCGACAGTCTTCAGGTTACGCTGGCCTGGGCCTTTGTCGGGAGCCGATTTGCGCACACGCTGGTACACGTCACCATCAACAACATGGCTTTGCGTTTCCTGACGCATCGGATCGGATTCCTGATCCTGGCCGTGATGTGGGTGCGCTTCGTACTGGCGCTGCACGCGGTCTAGCCAAGCACGACCATGGCGGCGGCTCCGGCCGCCGCTGCGGCCGCCAGCCAGGCCAGGCGCAGGGCCCATGGGCGCAGGCGCGGCCCGCCGCCCAGTTTCAGCTCGCCAGCCTTGAGCATGCGGCCGACCTCGGCCCAGTCTTCGACCGCGTCCGGTAGTTTCCGCGCGGCGTCGTAGAGACGGCCCACATCCTCGGCGAAATCACGGGCGCGCCCTTCCGGGCCCAGCTCGCGTTTCATCCATTCCTCGACCACAGGGGCCGATGCGCCCCACATGTCATGTTGCGGGTCCAGCGAGCGGGCGACGCCTTCGCACTGGACCATGGTCTTCTGCAGCATGACGAGCTCGGGGCGCAGGCGCATGTCGAACAGGTCGGTGATCTCAAACAGCTGCAACAGCACGCGCGACATCGGCACTTCATCGGCATTCTTGCCGAAGATCGGTTCGCCGACAGCACGCAGGGCGCTGGCGAAATCGTCGACGGAATGCCGCGCCGGAACATAGCCAGCCGCGAAGTGGGCCTCGGCCGCCGCCTTGTAGTTTCGGGTCAGGAATCCGTGCAGGATCAAGGCAAGGAAGCGCCGCTCGGCGCGCCCGATCCGACCCATGATGCCAAAATCCACCGCCCACAGCGTGCCGTCATCGCTGGCGAAGAGGTTGCCGGCATGCATGTCCGCGTGGAATACGCCGCGATGCAGTGCTGTGCCGAGGAAGGCCCGGGTCAGGGTGGTCGCCAGACCCTTGCGGTCAATACCGCTATTGCTGAGGGCGTCCTCATTGCTCAGCGCGATGCCGTCAATCCACTGGGTCGTCAGAACGCTCTTGGTCGAGAGCGGCCATTCCACGGCCGGGATGCGGTAATGAGCGACGGCGCTCGCGGCTTCTGACAGTTCGGAGCCGGCAGCGGCCTCAAGGCGCAGGTCGGTTTCCAGTTGCAGGGAGCGGGCGACCGTCTCGACGAAAAGCCTGGGTTCCAGACGCTTGCTGGCAGGGGCGAACCGTTCAGCAAGAGCGGCTCCGAGAGACAGGGTGCGGATATCCTTGGCGATGCGGTCGGCAATGCCCGGGCGCACGATTTTGACCGCGACCCAGCGACCATCGGCGAGCCTGGCCTTGTGGACCTGGGCAATGGAGGCGGCGGCGACGGCGGGGCCGAAGTCTTCGAAAATCTCGTCGACCGACGCACCCAGTTCACGGCTGATCACAGCCCGGGCTTCGGCGTCGTCAAAGGCTGGCATCTTGTCCTGCAGGCGCGCCAGTCCGCGCGCGAACCGTTCACCGATCAGGTCGCCACGTGTTGCGAGGACCTGACCGAATTTCACATAGGAGGGCCCGAGTTTCTCCAGGGCCCGCGCCAGGCGTTCCCCGGGATTGTCGGCGCGGTCGCGAATGGCGAAGAGGCGTGAAATACGTCCCAGCAACCGCGCCAGTGGCGGATGCATCGACTGGTATTCACGCGGCATCACGGCGTCATGGCGTGCCAGCACGAAGACGGCGCGGATCAGGCGCAGGAATGACATGAGTGACGAGATCATGGCGCGAGGTTTAGAGCTCTGGAACGCTGTTGGCGAGCGTGGCGTGAAGTCGCGGGACCCTTATCCGCACGGATCTAGCGCCAGCCGACATGCAAGGCGGCGATCCCACCGGAGAAATTGGTGAAGCTGACCTGGCGGAAACCGGCCGTCTCGATTTCGGACTTGAAGGTCTCCTGGTCCGGAAATCGCCGGATCGATTCCACGAGATACTGGTAGCTCTCACGGTCCTTGGCGACGACAGCACCGAGTTCGGGCATCACATTGAAGGACCAGGCGTCGTAGATCTTCTCCCATGCCCGGCTGGTGGGGCGGGTGAATTCGAGGCATAGGAAGCGTCCGCCGGGCTTGAGCACGCGGCGCATTTCCCGCAGAGCGGCGTCCCGGTTGGTCACATTTCGAATGCCGGTGGAAATGGTCACGCAATCGACATGGCGGTCCGGCAGCGGCAGGCATTCCGCATTTCCGGTGACCCAGTCGATGCGACCGGCGTGTTCACCGGAAACGCCACGCTTTACACCTGCGCGCAGCATCTGTTCATTGATATCCAGCACAATCGCGGTGGCAGGGTTCTGCGATCCGCGACGTTTCCCGGCCCGGTCGGCCTTGGTCAGGAAGCTGCGCGCCAGGTCGCCTGTGCCGCCCGCCACATCGAGATGGATCTCGCCAGGCTGGGGATTGGCACGGGTCATGACCATGTCCTTCCAGGCACGGTGCACACCCACGGACATCAGGTCATTCATCAGGTCGTAGCGGCGCGCGGACTTGTCGAATACGTCGCGGACAAGGCCAGCCTTGTCTTTGCGGTCGACATCCTTGAAGCCAAAGGAAACTTTATCGTCGGATTGCGTCTGGGTCATGGCGCGATAAATAAGCCAAGAGCGGCACAAGCGCCAGCGAACCTGCTGTCACCAATCGCCGCACGCCGGGCCTGGAGGAGTGTGCATGCCTGAACTTCCTGAAGTTGAAACCGTCCGCCGCGGCCTGGAGCCAGCCATGACCGGACGGCGTGTGGAGCAGGTCACGCTCAACCGTGCCGATTTGCGCTTCGCCTTTCCCGAAGCCATGGCCGAGCGGTTGCGGGGCGCGCGCGTCGAGCGACTGGACCGGCGGGCGAAATACCTGCTCGTGCGTTTTGACAATGCAAGCACCCTGCTGGTGCACCTGGGGATGACAGGACGGTTTTCGATCGAAGCGGACGCGACCCACCAGCAACCGGGCGATTTTGTCCATGCGGCGCCCGCCAACCCGGCCCATGATCACTGTGTGTTCGAGATCGAGGGTGGCGTGACCGTGCGCTATAATGATCCGCGGCGATTTGGCTTCATGGTGATGTTCGAAACCGCACGCGAGCACGAGGTCAGCTTTCTGAAGGGTCTCGGCCCGGAGCCCAATGCCAATGACTTCTCGGCTCCCTATCTCGTGTCTGCCCTGGACGGCCGGCGAACGCCGATAAAGGCGGCCCTGCTCGACCAGGCCATTATCGCCGGTCTGGGCAATATCTATGTGTGCGAGGCGCTTCATCGCTCGCGCATCAGCCCGCGGCGCGAGGCACGTACGATCAAGGGCGCGCGTGCGGAGCGACTGGCAACCGCGATCCGCCAGGTCATCATCGATGCCATCAATGCCGGCGGCTCGACCCTGCGTGATTTTGCCTCCGCCGACGGGGCGCTGGGGTATTTCCAGCACAGCTTCCGTGCCTACGGTCGTGAGGGAGAAGCCTGTGTGACTGAGGGCTGCGAAGGCGAAATCCGCCGCATCGTGCAATCCGGGCGATCCACCTTCTATTGCGGGCAATGCCAGCGTTAGCGCTCGCTGGCGGGATTATTAAAGCTGACTCTTTCGGGGCATTGTGTATCGACCCCGCAAGTTCACTGCGCTATAGCGGCGCGGTTTTCTCTGCGCCCCCGGGGCGCGCCGTCAAATGGAGTGCCTCAATGGCATACAAGACGATCCAAGTTAAAACCGAAGGCCGCGTCGGCGTTGTTACGCTCGATCGCCCGGAGGCACTCAACGCGCTGTGTGACGAGCTGACCACCGAGCTGACCGCTGCCCTTGGTGAGTTCGAGCGCGATGCCGAGATCGGTTGCGTGATCCTGACCGGCTCCAAGAAGGCGTTTGCTGCCGGAGCCGATATCAAGGAGCTGCAGTCCCGCGACTTCGCCGGCCTGTACGCGCACGACCCGTTCGCTGAAACCTGGGAATCCGTCGCACGCTTCCGCAAGCCGATCATCGCTGCCGTTTCCGGCTATGCGCTCGGTGGTGGCTGCGAGATTGCCATGATGTGCGACTTCATCATCGCGTCCGAAACAGCCAAGTTCGGCCAGCCGGAAATCAATCTGGGTGTGATGCCCGGCGCTGGCGGAACCCAACGTCTCCCGCGCGCGATCGGCAAGGCGAAAGCCATGGACATGTGTCTGACCGGTCGCATGATGGATGCCGAGGAAGCGGAACGTGCGGGCCTGGTCTCGCGCATCGTCCCGGCGGACGACCTGCTGGACGTTGCCATGGAAGCGGCCGAGACGATCGCGTCCAAGTCCCTGCCGATTGCGATGATGACCAAGGAAACC
>JAYZXG010000186.1:0-4241 GCA_036141435.1 Pseudomonadota bacterium
GAACCTGGTCCAGGGTGCGCGCGAAACCGGTGCGGCGGCGCTGGACAATACGGAGCTGGACGGCGTTTTGTTCACCGGCTCCTGGGGAACGGGCAAGTTCATCCACGAAAAGTTTGCCGGTCGGACCGGGGTGCAGCTGGCGCTGGAAATGGGCGGCAACAACCCGCTTGTTGTCTGGGGCGCCAAGGATGCGGAGGCGGCAGCGCGTATTGCCGTCAATTCCTCCTATATTACGGCCGGTCAGCGCTGTTCCTGTGCCCGTCGCCTGATCATTCCGGACGATGAATTCGGACAGGCCGTTGTCGACCATGTCGCCGATTTCGCCGGTCGCCTGACGATCGGGAAGTGGGATGATGAGGAGCAGCCCTTCATCGGTCCACTGGTGTCTGCCCACGCTGCGCGCAATGTGCTCAAGGCCCAGTCGGACTTGCTGGATGCCGGCGCGACGGCGATTCGTGCGGCCGAGCCCATGGATCTCGGTGAAGCCTTCATCCGCCCCGGCATTATCGATGTCACCGGTGTCCAGGTCGAGGACGAGGAGATCTTCGGACCGGTTATCCAGGTCATCCGCGTATCCAGCTTCGATGAAGCGATCGCCGCGGCGAATGATACCGCCTATGGCCTGTCCTCTGGCCTGGTGTCCGATGATGAAAGCCTGTGGGAGCGTTTCTGGGTCGAGAGCCGCGCCGGCATCGTCAACTGGAACCGCCCGACCTGTGGTGCGGCGTCCAACATGCCGTTTGGTGGCCCCGGGCAGTCAGGAAACCTGCGTCCGAGCGCCTATTACGCTGCCGATTACTGCGCCTATCCCGTCGCGACGCAGGCGGCACGCGCGCCTGAACGCATGGCGATCAAGGGCATCGACTAGGGATGTCCGACGCGCTGGAAGCCAATTTTGATGGTCTGGTGGGGCCCACCCATAACTATGGGGGGCTGTCGGCGGGCAATCTGGCCAGTGCGCGCAATGAGGGCAGTGTGTCCTCGCCGAAAAATGCCGTCCTGGAGGGGCTGGCCAAGATGCGTCAACTGGCGCAACTGGGCCTGTCCCAGGGCGTGCTTCCGCCCCAGGAGCGACCGTTCATTCCTGCGCTTCGGGCGATCGGCTATAGCGGTCGTGACAGCGAAATTCTTGCCAAGGTCACGTGGGAAGAGCCCTACTATCTGAAAATTCTCTCCTCGGCCTCGTCGATGTGGGCCGCCAACGCGGCAACCGTATCGCCGTCGGCCGACACGCGGGACGGGCGGGTGCATTTCACGCCGGCCAATCTGCACACCACCGCCCATCGGGCGATCGAGGGACCCCAGACCCAGCGGGCGCTGGAGCGGGTGTTCGCCGACCCCACGCATTTCAAGGTGCACGTTCCGCTGCCCGGCCATGGCTTGTTTGCAGACGAGGGGGCGGCCAATCATGTGCGCCTGGCTCGAAACCATGGCGAACCCGGTGTCGAGCTGCTGGTCTGGGGCCGTGACGGCCTGATCGCGGATGACGGCAAATTCCCCGCCCGCCAGACCCGCCAGGCCTGTGAAGCGATCCGCCGTGGCCATGGGCTGGATTCGCGTCGCACCGTTCTTGCCCGGCAATCGCGGGCGGCGATTGATGCCGGAGCCTTCCATAATGATGTGGTCTGTGTGGGGACACTTCGCACGCTCTTTTTCCACGAGCAGGCCTTCGAGGACAAAGCCGAATTGTTTGAAGGGCTCGAACGCGCAGCGCGCGGGCGATTTGACCTTGATCTGATTGAGGTGCCCGCCTCGGAAGTCTCCCTGGAGGATGCGGTGTCCTCCTACCTCTTCAACTCGCAATTGCTGGAGGTGCCGGGCGAGGCGCGCCTTGTCCTGCTGGCGCCGGAAGAGACCCGTGAGAATGCCGCGACAGCCGCGTACTGCGAGCGACTTGTCGCAGGCAATTCAGCCATCGGTGCCGTGCGTTTCGCGGGTGTTCGTGAATCCATGCGCAATGGCGGCGGGCCTGCCTGCCTGCGCCTGCGTGTCGTTCTGACCGACGCAGAGCGGGCCGCGGTCAACCCTGCGGTCTGGATGAGCGAGGCGCTCTACACGCGACTGGTTGCCTGGGCCGAACGCCATTATCGGGACCGTCTGGCGCCGGCTGACCTGGCGGACCCGCAGCTGCTCGGCGAGAGCCAGCGGGCCCTCGATGAACTGACTTCCCTTCTTGAACTGGGTTCGGATTTTTACAGTTTTCAGCGCGACTAGAAGACGCCGAGTCCGCCGTTGAAGTCGGACGAATCACGTCATAGTCTCGCGCGCACGAAATTGGGGCTGCGAGGACTTGGGAACAACAGTCGATATTGTTCTGGTCGACGATGATCCGGATGAGCACCTTCTTTTCCGAGAGGATTTGAAGGACGCCGGCGTATTGTTCGAATTCTTCGCATTTACCCGGGCGGATATTGCACTTGAACACCTTCGCGTCCGGGATGAGACACCGGTTTTGTTGCTGACCGATCTCAGCCTGGCTGATGATGCAGCGCTTCGCCTGATCGAGGAGTGTCAGCCCTACCTCAAGGGCGGTGCCGTGGGCGTTTATTCCGGTACGCGCAATCCGGACATGGCGGCACGATGCAGCGAACTGGGTGCGCTTTTCTACATCGTCAAACCGGTCACCCGGGACAAGCTTGTCGAAGCCGTGAAGGATCTTGCCGGCGTGACATTCCTGTCGGGCCCGGATGACGCCTTGTCCATCCAGATTTCCTGACGTCTGACGCGGCTAGACCGCTTCGGCGTGGCCGATCAGGCCGCCATTCGTGGCGTAGTCCTGGGAGCCGCGGGAATAGACCTTGTCGCCCTCTGCCACGTCTGATGGCTTGTATTCCGACAGGTTCGGCAGGCGCTCATAAAGCGGTGCGAAGTCCTGGTAAGTGGCTTCCATCAGCTCGTCATAACTGTCGATGACAAAATAGGTCTGCTGGAAATCATCATACCGGTAGTCGGTACGCATGACGCGCTCCAGGTCGAAATGGATGCGGTTGGGCGACTGGGCTTCCAGGCTGAAGATCGACTCGGCCTTGGACGAGACGATGCCGGCGCCGTAGATGCGGCGACCTTCCGGTGTGTTGATGAGACCGAATTCGACCGTGTACCAGTAAAGGCGCGCCATGTTGGTGATGGTGTCGAACTCCAGCGAGCGCAACCCGCCCTTGCCATAGGCCTGCATGTAGTCGGCAAAGACCGGTTGGGTCAGCAGGGGGACATGGCCGAAGACGTCATGGAAAATGTCTGGCTCGGGAAGATAGTCCAGCTTGTGACCATCGCGGATGAACCGGCCCGAGACAAAGCGGCGATTGGCGAGGTGGTCATAGAATTCCTTCTCGCCGATGAGGCCCGGAACGGTGACGACCGTCCAGCCGGTCAGTTTTTCCAGCTTTTCGTTGACGCGACGAAAGTCGGGAATGCCGCCTTCATTGAGATTGAGCAGTTCAAGTCCCTTGAAGTGTTCATCTGCGGCGCGGCCCTTGAGTACCTCCATCTGGCGCTTGTAGAGCGTGGTCCAGATCGCGTGCTCTTCCGAGGAATAACGGTCCCACTTCTGGTCGATCGTCATGTCTTCTGCCGGTGTCTGTTCGGCAACAACGGGATCCTGGACAGGCATGGGACGTCTCCGCCTAACTAGTTTCAAGTGAAACTAGTTATAGCGCCGAATCTGCACGGACCCAAGTCGCTTGCTGTGACTTGCGCCAATTCGCCTCAGTTATTGTCCCCGTTGTCATCCCCGTCGCGATCACGTCCGCGGGAGAACAGGCCCTGGAGGAGTTGCTGGGCCGGATCTGCGTCCTGCTGCTCTTCCGCTTCCCCATCCTGTTGCGGCTGGTCGTCATTGCTGCCCAGGCCAATGGCGTCAAGCAGGCTGTCGCGCAGCACGTCCTCCGGGCGAGAGGCGTCGCTATTGCCCCCCAGCGCATTGCTGAGAGCGCCGGACAGCAGGGACTGACCCACCGCGGAGGTATCAACACCGATGCTGACATCATTGAAGCCGCCGCGAATACGAACGGGGATTTCCACACCGCGCAGGCTCGAGCTGCCGCCCTGGCCCTCGATCGAGGCCACAAGGCGCGGTCGCATGCGATAATCCAGGGATTGAGATGGCAGATCGACATAACCGGTGCCGCCGACGCGCAGCAGGGGGCTGAGCATGGAGAAGTCGGAATTGTCCGCGCGGCCGCCCGTGATCGAGAACGTACCGGACAGGGAGGAGAAGTCCGTCTGGGTCTGCGCGCCGGCCT
>JAYZXG010000187.1:0-2605 GCA_036141435.1 Pseudomonadota bacterium
GCAGCAGTTCTGTTCCTTGGAAGTCTGTTGTGGGGGCGGGGTGTTGGTGTGATAGCGCGAACATAGATGAAATATTGCGGGTTTGCATGAATTATTGGATTTGTTTCGCGTGAAAATTATCCGCTGCGCGAGATCGCTCCGTTATCTGTATTTCTGCAAAAAAATCCTGCTATGCAAAGATTCAGGGGCTCTAACGGTGGACCTAGACCGTAAACGGAGCTAAATGCGCGCCAAAATTCATGCGTAATACTGCGCCTGTGTGAAGGAGAGTGGGTATGGCCCTTCGTGCGGTTCTCGAAGAGAAGCGCTGGGGCGAGGTCGAGGTTGTTGCCATCAATGACACTTCAACCCCGGAGACCAATGCCCACCTGCTGAAATACGACAGCGTGCACGGCCGTTATCCCGGCGAGATCAAGGTCGGTGATGACTGGATCGATGCGGGTTTCGGCAAGATCCAGAAAGTCTCCAATCGCAATCCCGCGGAACTGCCGTGGAACGATCTGGGTATCGATATCGTTCTGGAGTGCACCGGCGCGTTCAACTCCAAGGAAGCCTCGATGGCGCACATCGAGGCGGGTGCCAAGCGCGTGCTCTGCTCGGCGCCGGCCAAGAATGCCGACAAGACGATCGTTTATGGCGTCAACCAGCACGAGCTGACCGCTGAAGACATCATCGTCTCCAACGCATCCTGCACCACCAACGGTCTCGCACCGGTGGCCAAGGTCCTCAACGATGCTGTGGGCATCGAGCGCGGCCACATGACCACCATCCACGCCTATACGGGCGACCAGCCGACGCTGGACCGCAACCACAAGGACCTGCACCGCGCCCGCGCTGCGGCCATGTCCATGGTTCCGACCTCCACGGGTGCGGCCAAGGCCGTTGGGCTGGTTCTGCCGGAACTGGTGGGCAAGCTGGACGGCGCTGCGGTTCGCGTCCCGACCCCGAATGTCTCCCTGATCGACCTGGTCTTCACCCCGGGCAAGGCGACGACCCAGGAAGAACTGGCTGCCGCCATCAAGGCCGCTGCGGACGGCCCGATGAAGGGCGTTCTGGGTTATGATGACATCCCGCTCGTCTCGATCGACTACAATCATGACAGCCGCTCCTCCATCGTTGCCCTCGACAAGATCAAGGTCGTTGATGAGCGTCTGGTCCGTGTCATGACCTGGTACGATAATGAGTGGGGCTTTGCCTGCCGCATGATCGACACCACGGTCGAAATGGGCAAATACCTCTAAGGCTTGGAACAAGGACGCGCTTTGATGACCCAGATCCGTCGCATTCAGGATGCAGAGGTCGCCGGCAAGCGCGTCCTCGTCCGTGTCGATTTCAACGTGCCGATGAAAGACGGCGCTGTCAGCGATGACACGCGCCTCAAGGCGGCACTGCCGACCATTGAATACCTGCAGGAGCAGGGCGCGAAGACGATCCTGCTCGCGCATTTCGGACGCCCGAAGGGACAGCGCGTTGCCGAGATGAGCCTGGAGCCGGTCGGACAGCCGCTGGCGGACCTGTTGGGCAGCGAGGTTTGCTTCGTCGATGACACGGTTGGCGACGATGCACTGTCCGCCATTGCAGATCTCAATGATGGTGATGTCCTGTTGCTGCAGAACACCCGCTACGAGCCCGGCGAAGAGAAGAATGATCCGGACTTCGCACAGGCGCTGGCGGATCTCGGCGATATCTACGTCAATGATGCCTTCTCAGCCGCGCACCGAGCGCACGGCACGACAGAAGGTGTCGCGCGCATCCTGCCGGCCTATGCCGGCCTGGCCATGCAGCGCGAGATCGATCACCTGGTCGCGGCGCTGGAAAAGCCGGAGCGCCCGGTCATTGCGCTGGTTGGCGGGGCGAAGGTCTCGACCAAGATTGACCTGTTGCAGAACCTGGTGAAGAAGGTCGATATCCTCTTCGTCGGGGGTGGCATGGCCAATACGCTGCTGTTTGCGCAGGGCGTGGAGATCGGCAAAAGCCTTTGCGAGAAAGACCTGGTCGATACCGCCCGCATGATCCTGGCCAATGCCGAGGAGAGCGGTTGCAAGCTGATGCTGCCCAGTGATGTCGTCCTGGCCAAGGAGTTCGCACCCAATCCGGAGACACGTCTCGCTGCCGTGTCCGATGTGCAGGATGACGAGATGATCCTCGATTGCGGTCCGGCGACGGTGACGGCCCTGTCGCTGGCGATGGATGGTGCAAAGACGCTGATCTGGAACGGCCCGCTGGGCGCGTTTGAAACCCCGCCCTTCCATGCGGCAACCGTCGCAGCGGCGAACCAGGCGGCGAAGCTGACCCGGGACGACGCGCTGGTTGCGGTCGCGGGTGGCGGTGATACCGTGGCCGCCCTCAATCAGGCCGGGGTCGCAGACGACTTCACATTTATTTCCACCGCGGGTGGCGCTTTCCTGGAATGGATGGAAGGCAAGGAGCTGCCGGGTGTGAGTGTTCTGGTCGAGACCGCCGCAGAGGTGGCTTGACCAATTAGCAGATAGCCTGCCATAGAAGGCATGTTATCGTTAACGCATCGGGCGTTTCCGGTGTAGGGTGTTCGACAAGCGGGTGTCACAGACTCCCGTTATCGAGCCAAGAGACAGACAACGCGGCT
>JAYZXG010000188.1:0-3395 GCA_036141435.1 Pseudomonadota bacterium
ATGGGAATCCAATTCTGCCCCGCCCCAGTTTGTGAACCGGACGTGGCGGTCAATCGCGCGCCTGCACTGCCTGCGATGAAGCTGGCGAGCCTGATCGAGGATCGACGCCAGGCCGGCGAGACGCAGGGAGACGTCCGGTGACGCCTCTTGCAGGGCGCGGCGCAAGCGAATGCGCGTGAAACGCTGATCCTGATTGGAGGGATCTTCCACCCAGTTTTGCCCGCCAGCCTCGAGCCAGCATCGCAGCGCATCGCGCCCGACAGTCAGCAAGGGACGCCCGATACGCAACCCGGCCCCCTGCGGCCAGGACGGCGACATATCCAACTCGGACATGCCGGCCAGGCCCTGCCAATGCCCACCGGCTCGCAGCCGCATCAATACGGTTTCCGCCTGATCATCCCGGGTGTGACCCAGCAGGAGATGCCGACAATCCAGCGCTCGGCAGGCACGGGCCAGAAGGTCGTGTCGTGCCGCGCGTGCGCGCTCCTGGATCGCACTTCCGCCACGCGCGTCATCCCAGCGCAACAGGCGGGGCGTGACCCCGGCGGCTTGTGCCGCATCGACGGCCCTGGCGGCCTCGGCAGCGCTCTCCGGACGCAGGGCGTGGTCGACAATCAGGGCATGCAAGATCACACCCCGCAGGTCCGCCCAGGCCCGCGTCAGATGCAGCAGGGCATGACTGTCACCGCCGCCGGAATACCCTAAAGCAACGCGCCCTGCGTTACCGCAGAGCGCGTCAAGCTTGGCAAAAACTTGGTGTTTGAGCCCTGCCGTCACCGACAGTTGGCGCGCACCGACTCGCGAGCCGCGCGGTCGCGGGCCTCTGCCGGCGCATTCGGAAACTGTCGGCCGAACTGCGAGAGTGTGCCACAGGCTTCATCGACGCGGCCCAGACCACGCAGCGAAGCCGCCAACTGGACCAGGGCGTCCGGTGCGCGCTGCCCGGAAGGCTGGCTGCGCAGCGAGGCGATGTAAGCGTCAGCAGCATCGCCGAAATTGTCCTGCACGTAGAAGGTCTGGCCAAGCCAGTACCAGGCTTCACCCACATTCGGATGGTCGGGATTATCCGTGACGAAGGTCTCGAACGCCATCTGGGCCCCGCCGAAATCATTATCCACCAGGCGCGAACGGCCACTGGCAAACAATTCCTCAGGAGAGATGCTCGGCGCCGCCGCGTCAGGCGCGCCGCCCAGCGTGCCGGTCGCCGCTGCGCGGGCGTCGGCAAAGGGGTCATCCGGATTGCTGTGGGCCAGATCCGGGTTTTCAACCTGGGTCACGGTGACATCCGCCTCGCCACCGTCGGCTTCCAGCCCGTCGGTCATCCAGCTGGCCGTGGCGTCATTGATCGCCGGCGCCCGCATGCCCTCGACTTCAGCCTGCAGCATCTCAACCGTTTCACGCAGCTGGCGATTTTCGAATCGCATCTGCTCGTTGGCGCTGGTCAGCTCCTGGATCTGGTAGTCCAGGGCATCGAGGCGTTGCAGTAGGGTTTCGACCACCGGGTCTCCGGCGAGAAACTGGTTGTCCAGTTCACCGATGCGAACTTCTGTCGCGTCGATGCGCTCCGCGAGTTCGCGGCGGGACTGGGCTTGGGCCGGCGTGGCCGCGGCAAGCGCGGTAACGACGACAGACATGCAAAGAATTCGGATCATTATGCGCACCTAGTGCACGAGCGCGGCAAAATTGCGGCGCTGACGGGCCTTACAATGAGAAACGTCCGCGAACCATACGGGATCGCGGACGTTCCTGATTAGCTCACCAAACTGGATTAGTTGGTGTAACCGCTGGTGATCGTGGTCGTCGAGTTACGATTGACCGCCCAGCACTGCTCGTTGGACTCGCGGCAGGTCGGACGTTCCTTACCGAAGGACGTCGTCGTGATGCGAGACGGGTCTACACCCTGGCTGACGAGGTAGTCGCGAGCCGCATTGGCGCGACGCGCACCCAGAGCCAGGTTGTATTCGCGCGTGCCGCGCTCGTCACAATGGCCGGCAATGGTGATACGCGTATCGCCATAGGTCATCAGCCAGGCAGCCTGGTCGCGAAGCACGGCGCGTGCCTCAGCAGACAGGTCATGGCGGTCATAGCCGAAGAAGACACGGTCGCCTGCCGTCTCGACGAAATGCTCGATGGAGCCTTCAGCCGGACCCGTCGGCGCAGCCGGCTCGTAAACCGGTTCAGGCTGCGGTGCCGGAATCGGCTCTTCAACAGGCTCTGGCGTGGACGCGCACGCGGTCGCAAAGGCGCCCAGGGCCGCAATCGCAAACAGTTTGATCTTCATGATGTTAACACCCTCATCCGGCCAGACTGTGTCTGGCTTACTCCCGATAACGCCTGAAACAAGACGCAAAAAGCTGTCGGCCCCCCCACTGGCGCCGCGCATTGATATGAACCCTACTCAGAAAATGACTAATCAATCAAGGGCGACCACGCCGGATCGGACGCCATTCCGCCCGTAGCCAACCGCCTCAGATTGAATCCTGCCAGATCAATACTCCAGATTTCGTATCGGGTGCCGTTCGAGCGGGGTTCGCCGCGCGTGAAGAGCAGGACGCGGCCATTCGGTGACCAGGCCGGCGTGTCGACATAATAGCCTTCGAAGAGGATTCGCTCGATGCCGGAGCCGTCCGCCCGCACCACACCAAGGGAAAAACGACCATGGGATTGTTTGGTAAAGGCGATCAGGTCTCCGCGCGGCGACCAGACCGGCGTCGTGTAGCGGCCCTCACCGAAGGTGATGCGCTGCACATCGCTGCCATCCCGGTTCATGGTGTACAGCTGCGAGCCCCCACCCCGCGAGGACGAGAACACAATTCGTTCACCATCCGGTGAAAAAGACGGTTCCACATCGTCTGCCGGGTGCTGGGTCAGTCGTGTCAGCTCCCGCGTGCGCAGGTCGAAAAGATGGATGTCGTGGCCATTCCGGGTTTCAACCGACACGGCCAGCTGGCTTCCATCGGGCGTGAAACGGGCTGAAAGGCTCTGTCCGTCCGGATCGATCTGGCTGGCCACCCCGCGACCGCCGGAGGCAAAGAGCGCTTCCTGGCGTCCGGTTTCCAGGTCGTAGAGATAGGTGGTCGCCTGGCCTTCAAGGAAAGACACATAGGTGATTTCCTGGGCGCTCGGAGAGAAGTTGGGCAGCAGGGCCATGTAGGAACGATCCGTCAGGAAGGACGGATTGGCGCCATCCTGATCCATGATCGCCAGCTGGTGCAGGGTTTCCCCATCAACGCCGCGGCCCTCCGCGACATAGACGATACGGGTATCGAAATAGCCCTGTTCGCCGGTCAGACGCTGGTAGACCGCATCGGCAACCTTGTGCGCCACCCGGCGCCAGTTTTCAGGTGCCGTAACGTATTGCACGCCCAGCATCTGCGTTTCCAAGCGCGTATCCC
>JAYZXG010000189.1:0-4470 GCA_036141435.1 Pseudomonadota bacterium
AAGATGGCGCGGCATTGCGCAAGGACGCCCGCCTGCTGAAACTGCGTGCCCGCGCCTTCGCACTCGCCTCACGCCTGCTGGCATCCATCATCTGGCTTGCCTGCAAGGTGGTGCCCGGCTTGCGCGGCTCCTGGATCGGCGTCAGCCTCGCCCTGCTGCACGCCTCCCGGCGCGCCCGGAGACTGGCCCGCTGGCTGGCGCGGGTCCGCGCGCTTCGCAGCGCATTCGACGGCCTGCAAGAGGCCGTCGTCTGAGCGCCCGGCGATTGCCTTTCCCGTTTGCGGCGACCGCGTCTCAGTGAATGGCAGCCGCTTCCACAGCCCGCATCACGCGCAGAACGTTCAGTCCCCAGATCTTGGCGATATCCTCTTCGGAATATCCGCGCCTCAGCAACTCCGCGGTCACGGCCGGAGTGGTCGTTGCATCATCCCAGCCGCCGACGCCGCCACCGCCATCAAAGTCCGATGCGATACCGACATGATCGATACCGGCCACAGCAACCGCGTGGTCGATATGATCGACAAAGTCCGAAATGGTCACGTCCGGGTATTGGCTCTGCAGCACGGCCATGCGCGCCCGGGCCTCGGTGAAAGTCTCGGCGGATGCATTCGCGCGCCCTTCCGGCGTATCGAGGCCCATCTCGACCATCAGCGCGTTACGCGCCTCGGCAAGCCCCTCATCCATGGCCTGCACATAGCCGCGAAAGGCCACCATCTGCGCGACGCCGCCATTGTCGCGGATGGCCCGCAGCTGTTCGTCGTCGAAATTGCGGGGATGGGCATAGACCCCCTGGACACCGGAGTGCGAGCCCATCACCGGCGCACGGGACATGCGGATCGCCTCGAGGCCGGTCTCCTTGCCCACGTGGGATACGTCAATCATGATGCCATAATCATTGAGCTCGGCGACCAGCGCGCGGCCAAGATCGGTCAGACCGCGATCGACCGGATCATCCCCTGCGGTGAGGTTCGGATTGGACGAGGTGCCGAACTGGTTATTGCCGAAATGGGTGATCGACATGTAGCGCACCCCGCGCTCCGCCCACATGGGCACATCCTCGATCGAGGGTCCCAGTGGATAAGCGTTCTCCATGCCGATCAGGGCGACACGACGACCCGTCGCCGCGATCGCCTCGACCTCGTCCGCCGTCACGGCAAGCGAGACCTGGTCGGGATGGTTTTCCAGCATCAAACGGATGCCTTCATACTTGTTCTCGGCTTCCGCGTGGGCCTCTGCATAACCCTCTGCGCTCAGCGCGCCCTGGCCAACATAGACGATGAAGAACGCGGCATCGAGGCCGCCTTCACGCATCTTGGGAAGATCAACCTGGGCATCGGTGGGGCCACCCGGATCCAGCGCCGGGGTCCCAAATCCGCGACCGGTATCGACATGTGTGTCCAGTGTCAGAATGCGGTCATGAACCTCGGCGGCACGGGCCAGGAATGCCGCCTCGCTGTCCTCGCCGCTGTCAGATGGCGCCCCGCACGCCGCCAAAAGCGCTGCAGCGGCAGCCGTTACCATTAGAAAACGCATCGTCCCCTCCACAAGACTTGAGGCGCCAGACTAGAAAGCCTGACGCCTCGCGCAAGTGAATTTGACCTCTGTCG
Source organism: Pseudomonadota bacterium (assembly GCA_036141435.1). Taxonomy (GTDB): domain Bacteria; phylum Pseudomonadota; class Alphaproteobacteria; order Caulobacterales; family Maricaulaceae; genus Maricaulis. The sequence goes on from JAYZXG010000189.1 coordinate 1,608, forward strand.
CGGCAGGCCGGGACACGCCCGGCGTCAGTGATGTCGGGTGTAGGTCTGGCCGCCCCAGCTGAACGAAACCAGCTGACCGTCGGCATCCCGGTTGAAAGCCACGGCGTCCAGCGAGTCGAACGGGTGGGAGGTTCCGGCGAACAAATCCTCGCGGGCGGGTTCCAGGCTCATGCGCGCATCGCCCCAGTGAAGCTGCAATCCCGAATCCTCCAGCACCAGCCGGACCTGGAGGTATTGATTGCCGCCGCTCCATTCGCCTGCATATTCCGCAAGCGTGTCGGCATCGGGCTGCCAGCTCCAGTCGCCCCAGCTCTCATCCGCACGGGCTTCGGCCTCGCGTTCGCGCCGGATTTCCAGCACACGGGCGACGCGTTCGGGATAGTGATTGACGCGCAGCTCGGACATGCGATCCGCGTCTTCGTCCTCCACGAGATACATGAAGAACATGTTGATCACGGCGCGGCTGACAGCCCAGCCGGTCTGGTTGTCGGAGTTCGAGAAACCGGCAATGCCCACGCCCAGTTCCGGCGCGAACGCCATCATCGTGCGGTTTCCGGTATAGCCGCCGCCATGGATATGGATGTCATATCCGGCAAATTCACACAGCGACCAGCCCAGCGTATAGCCCGAACAGGACAGCTCATAGGGATTGCGGCGGTCTTCCTGGCCCGTCTCGGCATAGGATGTCTGCGCCATGTCCATCATGGACGCGGTGATGCCGGACCCGGCAGGACCTTCGCCACGCAATTGCAATTGCAGGAATTCCGCCATGTCGGCCGTCGATGTCACCAGGCCACCGGCCGATTGCATCATGCCATCGGTCTTGGGACGCACTTCGTGCCAGCCACCGTCCTCGCCCGTCCAGATATGGCTCCAGGCCAGCTCATCCAGCGAGAAGTCCGATGTCCGCGCCGACGTGTGATCCCAGCCCATCGGATCGAACAGCGCGTCGTCCAGCCAGTCCTGCCAGGACTTTCCGGTCGCGGTCTCGAGGATGGCACCATAGATGTTGTACCCCAGGTTGGCGTATTCAAAGCCCGGCTCGCGCGCCTCGGAAAACTCGGCAATCAGCATGGGATAATCGGCGGCGTCGACCGTGGTCACATAGGCTTCCAGCGTGGTGATCATGTCGTTGGAAATGGCGACTTCGTGAGACAGCAGATCGCGAAGGGTATAGGCGGACGGATCCACCCCGTCCGGGAATTGCAGATCGGGCCAGTGGTCGGTCAGCCGCGAGTCCAGGCTCAACACACCCTCTTCGTGCAGCCGCGCTGCGACCAGTCCCATATAGGCCTTGGTCTGGGACGCGATGTAGATCGGCGTGTCCGCCTCGATCGGTGCACCGGAACTGACGCGTCGTGTGCCGGTCCTGCGGTCCAGCAGGATCTGGTTCGCGTCGACTACAACCACCGCCAGGCCCGGCCCGATATCCGGCATGCGGTCGAGATGGGCGTCGAGCAGGGCTGTAGCGCCCTGCGGGGTTTCAGCAAGGGCCGTAGCGCTCAGCGCGATCATCGCCGCAGCAGCCAGAAGCGCGGATTTAGCCATCGAGGTTCTCCTTCAAACTCTATGTGGCGAGCCTAGCGTGTCCAGGAGACCCGTTCTTGTACGCATGTAACGCGGGCATGAGTCGGCGGGATCGGATCAGGCCGCCATCAGACGCTGCAGACGTTTGGGCGGCAGGCCGGTCATCTTCTTGATCCAGCGCGAGAAGTGGGACTGGTCGGCAAAGCCGGCATCCACGGCGGCGATCGCCGGCGCGTCGCCATTGACCAGGCGACTGAGGCCCAGTGCCGCCCGACTGCGCGCGCGGTAAACACTTGGCGGCATACCGAAATGCCGCACAAAGCTGCGCGAGAGATGGACTCGATGCACGCCGGCGCCCGCCGCCAGGCTTTCCAGATCGGGAGCAGACGCGTCATCGCGCAATTGCTCCCGCACCCGGGTCAGCCAGACGGGAATCTCGCGATGTCCGGTCGGCGCGACCCGCGCACCACTCGCCAGCAGGTCCGCGACGGCATCACGGGCCAGGCTTCCGCCATGCGCGATCACATGCATCAGCGCCTGCACATTGGCATTGCCATCCTCGCTTTCGCCCCATCCCCAATCCAGCGTGTTGTCCGGGAGGAATTGGCGCACCGCATCGCAATCCAGGTTGGCAGACAGGATCAGGGATCCCTGCTGGCCATAAACATTGGCGTGCATGCAACCGGCGGGCTTGACCCCGCGCGCAGGCTGCAGGACCTCGCGGTCGCAGCGGGAAATACACTCGGCGATTTCGCCCGCCAACAACCAGGACACCTGGTGATATTCATGCCCGTGAGCGGGCATGGACTCATTGGCACCGTAATGGCTGAGACGAACACACAGCCCGTCGGTCTCAAAAAGGGTCTTCTGGCGGATCGGCATTTTCAAACTCACTTCGCGGCCGTCATAGCCCTGGGATGCTTCGCAACACCTGTTTGGATGATGAAACAACCCTAAGACCGTTCGAACAGGCCAATCCTGACGCATGAACACGCCGACCTCAAAAGAGATCGGCGTTCCCGTAATCCCCCTGCTGTAAAGCCGGGTCAGTTGAAGGCCATGGTCCGCCGGTGGCAGCGATCGAACAAGGCGAGGAAAGCGTCCGCATCGCGATTACCGGCCCGCGAGGCATCGGCGAGATAGGCCCGCGCCTGATAGAGGTCGGCCTCGCCCTGGTCGTCCGACAACATCAACCCGACCAGAAGACCGGCAAAGGCGTGGTCGCGTTCGAGAAAAATCCGCGCCATCGCGGTTTCAGCACGTTCGGTGTTATTGCGCCATCCATAACTGGCCAGGGTCAGCAGCGAGAGCGAACGCAGGCTGGCCGGGTCATCCG
>JAYZXG010000190.1:0-6521 GCA_036141435.1 Pseudomonadota bacterium
GACGACCCATGTCGAGCGCGATGACGGCCTCAAGGACATCGGTGGGGCGACCTATCTGGCGATCTTGATCGAGAGCGCGGCTGACAGCGCGGCCTCCCAGGAATATGCCCGGATCGTTTATGAACTGGCGCTGCGTCGCGAGCTGATCCGCATTGGCGACGAACTCTCCAACAACGCCACCCAGCAATCGGATGCCCAGCCGCGAGAGCTGATCCAGCACACCGAGCAGAAACTCTACAATCTCGCCGAGGAAGGCTCCTCTTCCCGCGGCTTTGTCGGCTTCAAACAGGCACTGGCCGAAGCCATCGAAACGGCGGCGGCGGCCTATGAGCGCGATGGTGGCTTGTCGGGGATTTCCTCGGGCTTGAAGGCGCTGGATGAAAAACTCGGCGGCCTGCACCCGTCGGACCTCATCATCCTGGCCGGTCGCCCCTCCATGGGTAAGACCTCGCTGGCGACCAATATCGCGTTCGATGTTGCCAAGAACTACCAGTACGAAATCCAGCCGGACGGCACCAAGAAAACCGTCAATGGCGGCGTGGTCGGCTTCTACTCGCTCGAGATGTCGGCCGAACAGCTCGCCACGCGTCTGATCGCTGACTATACCGGCATTCCCGGATACATGATCCGTCAGGGTACGATCGACGCGACCCAGTACGAGGAAATCCGCGACGCGGTGCTGGAAATCCAGAGCCTGCCGATGTTCATCGATGACACCGGTGGCCTGCCCATTTCCGCACTGGCCGCGCGGGCCCGGCGTCTCAAGCGCACCCATGGCCTTGATCTTATCGTGGTCGACTACCTGCAGCTGGTGACCTCCTCGAAGAGTGGCGAAGGCCGGGTTCAGGAAATTTCCGACGTCACCCAGAACCTCAAGGCGCTGGCCAAGGAACTCAACGTTCCCGTCATCGCCCTCTCCCAGCTCTCGCGTCAGGTCGAGCAGCGGGAAGACAAGAAACCACAGCTGTCGGACCTGCGTGAATCCGGCTCGATCGAGCAAGATGCAGACGTGGTGATGTTCGTTTATCGTGAAGCGTACTACAAGGAACGTGAGAAGCCGCGTGAGGACACGCCGGAATTCCTGGCCTGGGAAGAAGAATTCCGCAGGATCGAGAAACTGGCCGAAGTCATTATCGGCAAGCAGCGTCACGGGGCAATCGGAACGGCCAAGGTGGCGTTCGATGGTGCCCGTACGAAGTTCCACGATATCGAGACCCGTTTTGACGAACCGGAATATTGATCGACTGCCCCAGCCTGCACCGCGTCTGATCGTCGATCTCGCGAAAATCCAGTCCAATTACAAAAAGCTCCAGGCCATGGCGCCGCAGTCGGATGTGGGCGCAGTGGTCAAGGCGAATGCCTACGGGCTGGGCGCAACGGAAGTCGTGCCGGCCCTGGCCGATGCGGGCTGCAAGCATTTCTACGTGGCCCACACGTCAGAAGGCGAAGAAGCGCGCCGGGCATTGAAGGGCGTCGACGCCGAGATTTTTGTCTTCAACGGATTCTGGCCGGCCGAACTCCCGGCCCTGCGCGCGTTCGAGCTGTTTCCCGTCATCAATGACCTGGGCCAGGCGCAGCAACTCGATGCCCTTGCGCCGGACCTGCCATGCGCGATCCATTTTGACAGCGGCATCAACCGGCTGGGCCTCGATGCCCGCGAGACCGCGGCCTATCTCGACGGAGATCTCCCGTCGAGGCTGAAGGTGCGTCAGTATATCAGCCACCTCGCCTGTGCAGACGAGCCGGAACATCCGCTCAACCTCACCCAGCTGGAGCGCTTCACCGCTGTTGCCGCCCGGGCGGACCGGACAGTTCAAACCAGCCTCGCCAACTCCGCCGGAGCCCTGTTGGGCGCGCGCTATCATTTCGATGTCCTGCGCCCGGGCCTGGCCCTTTACGGCGGAGCGCCATGTCCCGCAGAGGCGTCGCCCTTCGAGGTCTGCGTCAGGATCGAGGCGCCCATTCTGCAGCTGCGCGACCTCCAGCCCGGTGACCCGATTGGCTATGGCGCAACCTGGACGGCGACACAGCCGACCCGGACCGCGACTGTGGCAGCGGGATATGCTGACGGCATTCTCAGAGCCTGTGGCGAAGGTGGCATGGCCCGCCTCAACGGGCAGCCCGTGCCAATTCTGGGCCGGATCTCGATGGACCTGATTTCAGTCGACCTGTCAGACTATGAGGGCGAGGCGCACCCCGGCGACCCGGTCTGCTTCCTGGGCGACGACCTCGACCCGCTGGCCAGCCATGCCGGTGCCATCTCCTATGAGTTGCTGGTCCGGCTGGGCCTGCGCTTCAATCGGGTCTACCGCCGCTAAACCGGCTTGCCACAACCGGAACATAGTGAGAACATTGTCGGCCGGGCGATGGAGCGAATCTCATGGCGAGAAGCGATAATGTTTTTGTGTGCCAGTCCTGTGGCGCAGTTCATTCCAAATGGGCGGGACGCTGTGATGATTGCGGCGAGTGGAATTCGCTGGTCGAGGAAGCGCCTGCCGCACCGCTGGGCACACAGGCCTCGGCGCCCAAGAAACGCGGCCGGGCGGCCCGTCTCGACCTTGTGGACCTGGGCGCAGATACGCCGGAACCGCCACGCCTGATTTCCGGCATGTCCGAACTGGACCGGGTGTGCGGCGGTGGCCTGGTGCCGGGCTCGGCGGTCCTGGTCGGCGGCGATCCGGGGATTGGCAAATCCACCCTCCTCCTGCAGCTCATGGCGCGCCTCGCCATGGGCAAGCACCGGGCGATCTATATCTCCGGCGAGGAAGCCGTGGCCCAGGTGCGCCGCCGGGCCAAGCGTCTCGGCCTGGCTGACGCCCCGGTCTCGCTGGCCGCAGAGACCTCGCTCAACAACATTCTCGACGGGCTGAAATCGGAAAAGCCAGATGTTGTGGTCGTCGATTCGATCCAGACCCTGTGGTCGGAGCAGCTGACCGCGGCGCCAGGCACGGTGGCGCAGGTCCGGGCCTGTGCGCAGGAACTGGTGCGCTATGCCAAGAAGCGCAATTGCACGGTCATCATTGTCGGCCATGTCACCAAGGACGGCCAGATCGCAGGGCCGCGTGTCGTCGAGCACATGGTGGATGCCGTGCTCTATTTCGAAGGAGAACGCTCGCATCAGTTCCGCATCCTGCGCGCGGTCAAGAATCGTTTCGGTCCCACGGACGAGATCGGCGTGTTCGAAATGGGCGACAAGGGATTGGGCGAAGTCGCCAACCCCTCCTCGCTCTTTCTCGACGGTCGAGAGGATGGAACAGCCGGCTCGGTCGTATTCGCCGGAATGGAGGGCACACGGCCGGTTCTTTCCGAAATCCAGGCCCTGGTGGCTCCGGCGGCTTTTGGCAATCCACGCCGCGCCGTGGTCGGCTGGGACAGTGGACGCCTTGCCATGGTGCTGGCCGTGCTGGAAGCCCGCTGTGGCGTATCCTTCGGCAATCACGACATTTTCCTCAATGTCGCTGGCGGTCTGAAGATCAATGAACCCGCTGCCGATCTCGCCGTCGCTGCGGCGATCGTGGCCGGCGCCTTCGAGGTCGCATTACCCGCCAAGACGGTCGTTTACGGAGAAATTAGTCTTTCCGGAGATGTTAGACCTGTTGGACGCAGCGAAGCGCGCCTGAAAGAGGCCGCCAAGCTCGGATTTAAACGGGCCATCGCCCCGGAGGCCGCCAAGAGCGATGCCGGTCACGTGACCATTGAAAGCGTGGCCACGGCGCTCGAATTGGTGCAAACTCTGAAAGCGTTGGCAGGCGAGTAAGGAGACACCGCGATGGACGGGTCTTTGAGTGCATTTGACGGAATTGGTTTCACGATTGTCCTGGTGTCCGGTTTGTTGGCACTTGTCAGAGGCTTCGTCCGTGAAGCCCTGTCGGTCACAGCCTTCGTTGCCGCTGCCCTCGCCACGCTCTGGTCCCTGCCGGTATTTATCAACCCGGCCCGCGACATGATCGACCCCGACTGGCTGGCGCCGCTGGCTGTTGGTGGGTTTGTCTTCATCATCATCTATCTCGCAGTCACCTTCGTCACGAGCTCGCTATCAAGTGGACTGGCCAAGGGCGAGGACGTGAACGTCGTCGATCGGACGCTGGGTTTCGCCTTCGGTGTGATCCGGGGCCTGGTTCTGCTGGGCCTGAGCGTGATCTTCATCGCCGCTATTTTCGGCGACAATGGCCGCCCGCCGAGCTGGGTGACCACAGCGCGCATTTATCCGGTCGTCAACGCGACCGCGAGAGCCCTGCAGGTACTGGCCCCCGAGACGTCCAGAATCGCCGAAACCAGCCCCCTGCCGGCGGCCTCGGATGACCCGATTGCAGAAACAATAAGAAATGATGACACTTCTTATGGCAGACGTGACCGAAACCGACTAGATGAGCTCATCGGTTCGACCACGGATGACCAGGATGACGATGGATGAGCGCTGATCAGGCATTCCCGGCTACGCTAACCTACGATCCAGAAACTGACCGCCCACAGGAAGAATGCGGCGTCTTTGCTGTCTACGGTGCTGACGATGCTGCCGTCCTGACGGCGCTTGGACTGCACGCCCTGCAGCACCGCGGTCAGGAATCCTGCGGGATTGCGACCCATGACGGATCCCGTTTCCACAACGAGCGCTATCTCGGCCTGGTGGGCGAGAATTTCGCCTCTCCGGATCTGCCGCAGCGTCTGCCCGGTCGCAGTGCCATCGGCCATGCCCGGTATTCCACGCAGGGCGCTTCGGTCATGCGCAATGTCCAGCCGCTCTACTCCGATGTGCGCGGCGGCGGCGTCGCCCTTGCCCACAATGGCAACCTGACCAATGCCCGGGTGCTTCGCGAGGAACTGGTCTCCAAGGGCGCCATCTTCCAGTCGACATCTGACAGTGAAGTTGTGCTCCACCTTGCGGCCCAATCCTCCAAGAACAAGCTGACCAACCGTGTCCTTCACGCCCTCAAGCAAATTGAGGGCGCTTTTGCATTCGTCGTGCTGATCAATGACCAGATCATCGCGGCCCGCGACCCCTACGGCATTCGCCCGCTGGTGATGGGCCGCATCGGCGACGCCTATGTGTTTGCGTCCGAGACCTGCGCCCTGGACATGGTCGGCGCGACATTCGAGCGCGAAATCGAGCCGGGCGAAGCGGTTGTGGTCAACGAGAACGGTCTGCGTTCAGAGCGTTTTGCTCCGGAGCGCTCTGCCCGCGTCTGTGCCTTCGAGTACATCTATTTCGCTCGCCCCGATTCCGTCATCGGCGGCCGGTCTGTTTATGAAGCCCGCAAGCAGATGGGACGTCAGCTGGCGATCGAGAACCCGGTCGATGTCGATGTGGTTATTCCGGTCCCCGACAGTGGTGTCCCTGCAGCGATCGGCTATGCCGAGGCCAGCGGGATCCCGTTCGAGCTGGGCATCATTCGCTCGCACTTTGTCGGCCGGACCTTTATCCAGCCGACCCAGGACCGCCGCGACCTGTCTGTCCGCCGCAAGCACTCGGCCAATGCTGCAGCCGTCAAGGGCAAGCGCGTCCTGCTGATCGATGATTCCATTGTCCGCGGCACGACCTCGCTGAAGATTGTCCGCATGATGCGCGAAGCCGGTGCCGCTGAAGTGCATTTCCGGTCCGCCTGTCCGCCGATCAAGTTCCCGGACTTCTACGGTATCGACATGGCCGGTCAGAAAGAGCTGATCGCCGCCAATATGGAAGTCGAGGAAATGGCCGAGAAGCTCGAGGCCGACAGCCTCGCCTTTCTCACCGTTGACGGCCTGTATCAGGCCGTTGTCGGCGAACCGCGCAATAATCGCATTCCGCAATTGTCAGATCACTATTTCACCGGCCAGTATCCGACGCGCCTGATGGATCACGACCGTGATCTCTCGGCCAAGGAATTCCAGCTCTCTCTCCTGGTAGACGCATGACCCAAATCGATCTTTCCGGACGCCTCGCCCTGGTCACAGGCGCGTCGCGTGGTATCGGCTATGCCACCGCTCTCGAGCTGGCCAAGGCCGGCGCCCATGTCATCGCAACCGCGCGCACGACAGGCGGGCTTGAAGAACTCGACGATGCCATTCGCGCAGCCGGCGGCAGCGCGACGCTGGTACCAATGGATCTGTTGTCGGAAGACGGAATCGAACAGCTCGGCCAGATCGTCATGGAACGCTGGGAAAAGCTCGACATCCTGATCGCCAATGCGGGGGCCCTGGGCGTGCTGACCCCGGCCTCCCAGGTCAAGGCCAAGACCTGGCATGAGGTTATCGGTGTGAATCTGCTGGCGCCGGCGCGCATGATCCGCGCCTTCGAGGCGCCGCTGCTCGCATCAGACGCCGGTCGCGCCGTGTTTGTCTCCTCCGGTGCGGCGCGCTCGCGCCGCGCATTCTGGGCGCCCTATGCGGCCTCCAAGGCGGGCATGGATGCCCTCGTAAAGTCCTGGGCGCACGAGCACCAAAAGGACAATCTGCGCATCAATATCGTTTATCCCGGTGCCGTCCGTTCACAGATGCGGGCCAAGGCCTTTCCGGGAGAGGATCCGATGACGCTGCCGGCGCCG
>JAYZXG010000191.1:0-7777 GCA_036141435.1 Pseudomonadota bacterium
AGGCCCTGATCGAAGAACATGGCCTGGAGCACGCGCCGGCAATGACGCTGGCGATGTCGACCCAGGTCGCCACGATCCTGGTCGCGATCAAGCCGCAAATGCTCGACAAGGTCGCGCCGGCTCTTGCGCCAGTCCTGGCCCTGGAGACGGGCGTGATTTCGATCATGGCCGGGACCACGGTCAAGCGACTTGAAGCCGTCTTCGGCGACCGTCCGATCGTGCGCGCCATGCCCAATACGCCTGCGGCCGTCGGCGCGGGCATCACCGTCTGCGTGTCCAATATCGCCGGCGAGAAGATCGAGAAAAGCGCGACCAAGCTGCTCTCCGTTGCTGGCGAGGTGGAATGGGTCCAGGACGAGCGTTTGCTCGGAGCGGTCACCGCCGTGTCCGGGTCGGGACCGGCCTATGTCTTCCTGTTGGCCGAAGCGCTGGCCGGTGCTGGTTTTGGCGAAGGCCTGCCGCGCGAACTTGCCGACAAGCTGGCGCGTCAGACCGTGATCGGTGCGGGCGCCTTGCTTGCCGCGTCGGAAAAGGACCCGCAGGCCCTGCGCCGCGCGGTCACCTCGCCGAACGGGACGACCCAGGCCGCCCTGGACGTGCTGATGGGCGCAGGTGGCGGCTTGCCGGAACTCGTGCGCATGGCCGTCAATGCAGCTGAACGCCGGTCCCGCCAGATGGGCGCGGATGCCGATAACAGCTAGCCCGGCAGGCTCAGCGTCGCTTTCAGACCCCCCAGATCACTGCGACCCAGGCGCATTTCCCCGCCATGATTGCGCGCGACATCGCGGGCGATCGCCAGGCCGAGACCAACCCCCTTGCGGTTCTGGTTGCGGCTTTCATCCAGGCGATTGAAGGGTTTGAGCGCCTCGTCATACTGGTCTTCGGGAATGCCGGGGCCATTGTCCTCGACGCTCATCTCGATACGCGACCCGGCCCGCTTGACGGTCACGCGGACCGTATCTCCGAAGCTTGTTGCATTGCCGATCAGGTTTTCCAGCGCCCGCTGAACGGTGACCGAACGCACCTGGGCAAACAGGTCAGCCTCGCTTTCGAATGCGATCTCAGCCTCGCCGCGACGGGCGTTCTCAACGACCTGTTCGGCGAGCTGACCGAGATCATGGCTCTCCGTGGCCTCGACCAGTTGTCCCCGGGCAAAGTCGAGATACTCGTCCAGCATCTCCTCCATCGCATCGATGTCGGATTTGGCATCATCGCGCTCGGGGCTGGCCGGCATCAGGGCGAGCTGGAGTTTCAGTCGCGTCAGCGGGGTGCGCAGGTCGTGGCTGACCCCGGCCAGGATCGCCGTGCGCTGTTCGAGATGGCGCTTGATACGAGCGCGCATTTCCAGGAAAGCGTGGGCGGCCTGGCGGACCTCGGTCGCCCCGGCCGGCCGGAAATGGGCGACATCCTGGCCTCGGCCGAACTGCTCGGCGGCATCGGCGAGGCGGCGGATGGGTTTGACCTGGTTGCGGATGAACACCACCGAGACTGCGGTCAGCAGGGTCGAGGCGCCGATGATCCACAACAGGAAGATATGTCCGGTCGTCGCGAACACGCGTTCGCGCAGGGCGATGAAACGCAACACGCCGTCATCCACCTCGACCCGGACGTCGACATAACTGGGATAACGTGTCGTATCGAACCAGAAATCATTGGTGATCTGGTCGGCCAGGGCGCTGTTGAGCGTGCGATCCAGCGTGCGGAAGAAGGATGAGCGCCGTGAGGTCGGCAGGGTCTCCGCCGGCCTGAAATCGACTGACAGTCGCATGGTTTCATAGGCCGTGTCCGACAGCCTGTCGAAGGCATCAAGGTCCCCCCCCGACTGTTCGTACAGCGCCGTCATCATGGCGATATCGCCCGCCACCCCCTCGGACAGGCGGCTGGTCACCGTCTCCCAGTGTTCCTCGAAAAAGGACCAGGCGACCGCGATCTGCATCAATGCCACGGGCATGACAATGATCAACAGGGTTCTGGCGAACAGGCCCTTGGGGGTGAAGCGACGGATCAGGCTCATATTTGTGTGTCAGCCCTCGAAAACCGGGTCGGCCGCGAGGCGATAGCCTTCACCGCGCACCGTCTGGAGATGCAGGGGTTCCTTGGGGTCCTTTTCGATCTTGCGGCGCAGGCGTGTGACCTGGACGTCCACGGCTCGTTCGCCGGCACCGGTGCGTTCCGACAGGATCAGGCGGGACACGGTCTGGCCGGCACTGGCCGCGAGCGCGGCGAGCAGGGCGCTTTCACCCCCGGTCAGCCGCACGGTTTCGCCTTGCCGGGTCAGCTGTTCGCGCTCGACGTCAAAACACCAGTCCCCGAATTCAACACGCTTGATCACCGTGGACTGGACCTTCGTCCGGCGCAGGATGGCGTTGAGGCGCAGGACAAGCTCTTCCGGCTCAAAGGGTTTGGCCAGATAGTCGTCCGCCCCCAGGCTAAGCCCCTCGATCCGGTCCTGCGATTCCCCGCGGGCGGTGAGCAGGAGGATCGGCGTATCCAGCTCCTGGCGGATGGTGCGGGTCAACTCGAACCCGTCCATGCCCGGCATCATCACGTCCAGCACCAAGAGATCAAACTCCAGCGCTTTCATGGTCGACAGCGCCTTCTCGGCATTGGCAGCCGTTGATACGCGATATCCGCGTTCCTGCAGGAAACGTTTCAGCAGAGCGCGGATGCGATCGTCATCATCAACAACCAGGATGTGGGCATCTTCAAAAGGCGTGTCGTTCAAAGGCCGGGGCCCTCCCTCTCATGGGGTGATGGTAGACGCTAGCGCCCGGGTTTCTCAATCAGATAGTTGACGGCCGTCAGCAGGGTCATGGCTGCGGTCAGCCACAAGGCACCAATCCAGCCCAACAGGGCCCAGTCGGATTCCTGCCAGCCGAGGACGAAGGCGAGCAGCGGAAAGCCGGCCGTCAGCATGGCCAGGGCGGTTTTCAGCTTGGCCGTCAGCGAGACAGGCAGGGTCTCGCCCGCCGGCTTCTCGCCCGAGACGCGCAGGACCGTGACAATCAGGTCCCGGCTGAGAATGGCGATCACGGGCACGAGGATCTCGACAGGGAAGGACAGAATGGCCGCGTAGGCGAGCAGATAGCCGTTGACCAGTACCTTGTCGCCGATCGGGTCGAGGAATGCGCCTAGCGCGCTTTCTACGTTGAGCTTGCGGGCCAGGAACCCGTCCAGCCAGTCGGTCAGCGCGGCCAGCACGAAGGCGATAACCGCAAAGCCCGCCAGGCCCGAGATCACGACAATCGGATCGCCCAGGCCGTCAGGAACGCTGTCGGTGACTTCCCAGCGATAGGATACCCAAAGGGCCAGAGCACCGAGCGCGCCGATCAGGATGCGCAAAATCGTCAGGGCATTGGGCAGGTGTCGGATCATGTCTCAGCTCTGAAACCAGTCATGTATGCGTTTGGCCATGGCTTTGGACACGCCGTCAACCGCTTCCAGGTCCGCCAGCGCCGCATTTCGCACCGCCTTGGCCGATCCGAAATGCGCCAGCAGGGCCTTCTTGCGGGACGGACCGATGCCGGGGACATCGTCCAGCGGATTGTCCGACATGGCTTTCTTGCGCTTGGCCCGGTGGCCGCCGATCGCAAAGCGGTGGGCTTCATCACGCAGGCGCTGGAGATAGTAGAGGACCGGGTCCTTCATGGGCATTTTGAACGGCGCTTCACCGGGCAGGTAGAAGGCCTCGCGTCCGGCATCACGTTCCGGTCCCTTGGCGATGGCGGCGATCGGAATGTCCGTGACGCCCAGCTCCTCCATCACCTTGAGCACGCTGGACAATTGCCCCTTGCCGCCATCGATCAGCACAAGGCTGGGCACGGGCGCGCCGTCTTCGCGTTCCTTGAGCAGGCGCGAGAAACGTCTGCGCATCATGGCGGCCATCATGGCGAAATCGTCGTTTGTGGCGGCGTCATCGCCCTTCATGTTGAAACGGCGATAATGGTTTTTCTCGAAGCCTTCCGGCCCGGCGACAATCATTGCGCCGAGCGCGTTGGTGCCCTGGATGTGGGAGTTGTCATAGACCTCGATCCGGGTCGGTTCCTCCTCCAGCTTGAAGACACGTTGCACACCCTGCAGCAGCTGGGTCTGGGTGGCACTTTCCGCCAGGCGGCGGGCGAGGGCCTCGCGGGCATTGTGGGCGGTCTGGTCGACCAGCTTTTTCTTCTCGCCGCGCTGGGGCACCAGCAGGTTGACCTTGCGTTCCGCGCGCAGGGACAGCGCTTCGGAGATCAGCTCGCGCTCTTCCACCGTGTGGGAGAGCAGGATCGTGCCGGGTGCCGGACGGTCGTCGTAGAACTGCGCGAGGAAGGCCGCCAACACGTCAGCGGGTTCCGCCTCGCTGTCATGGCGCGGGAAGAAGGACTGGTTGCCCCAGTTCTGGCCGGCCCGGAAGAAGAAGACCTGGACACAGGACTTGCCGCCATCCTGGGCGACGGCGATGACATCGGCCTCCTCGATCCCGTCCGGATTGATGCCCTGGTCGGTCGTCACCGCGGCAATGGCGCGAATGCGGTCGCGCAGACGGGCAGCGAGTTCGAAATCCAGCTCGTCCGAGGCGGTCTGCATGCGGTCCTGCAAATCCTCGCGCAGGGCATTGGACTTGCCGCGCAGGAAATCCGTCGCCTGGGAGACCAGCTCGTCATAGGCCTGGGGCGTAACAAGATCGACACACGGACCGGCACAACGCTTGATCTGATAGAGCATGCAGGGGCGGGTGCGGCCTTCATAGACACTGTCGGTGCAGGTGCGCAGCATGAAGGCTTTCTGCAGTGTGTTGAGCGTGTGATTGACCGCGCCGACCGAGGCAAATGGACCGAAATAATCGCCCTTCACCTTGCGTGCGCCGCGGTGTTTGAGCAATTGCGGCGCGGCATGATCGCGGCGGATCAGGATATAGGGGAAGCTCTTGTCATCGCGCAGCAGGATATTGAAGCGCGGCTTCAATCGCTTGATCAGATTGGCTTCCAGCAGCAGCGCCTCGGTCTCGGTCTGCGTCACCACGAACTCCATGGAGCGGGTGAGGGCGATCATCAGGGCGATGCGATTGGAGTGGCCGCGGCCATTGGCATAATTGCTGACGCGGTTTTTCAGATTGCGGGCCTTGCCGACATACAAAACCGCCCCATCCTCGTCGAACATGCGGTAAACGCCCGGCTTTGACGGCAGGCGTTTGACATAGTCGGCGATGAGCTCGGGTCCATGCAGCGATTGCGCTGGCTCGCCGGACGCGGCATCTATCTCAGACGACGTGGGTTTCGAGGACGACATGGCGGACAAGATCGCGCTGGTTACGGGTGGCGGCAAGCGCCTGGGTGCTAAAATCGTGGAAGGCCTGGCCGAAGATGGCTGGCACGTCCTGATTCACTACAATGAATCGGGCGAGGAGGCGGAAGCCCTCAAACAGCGCCTTACCGACAATGGTGGGTCAGCAGAGACCTGCCAGCTGGACCTGGAACACTCGGCGCAGGTCGCAGCGTTTGTGCACAAGGCCGGCCGCATCGATGCGCTGATCAATTCCGCCTCCCTGTTCGAAATGGACCGGCCCGAGGATGTTGGTCCGGACATGCTGGAGCGCATGATGCGGGTCAATCTGATGGCGCCCGTCCTGCTGGCCTCGGAAATGGCCAAGGCGCATGAAGGCCGCGCCTCGGGCTGTGTGATCAATGTGCTGGACCAGAAACTGTTCAATCTGAACCCGGATTTCTTCTCCTACACCCTGTCCAAATACGCGCTTCTCGGGGCCACCCAGACCATGGCCATGGCCCTGGCCCCGCGCGTGCGCGTCAACGCCGTGGCGCCGGGCATCACGCTTCCTTCGGGCGGGCAGAGCGCAGAAGAGTTCGAACGCGCCCACAGCCTCAACCCGATGCAGGGCGGATCCACGCCGGAGGATATTGTCCGCACAGTGCGTTTCATCCTTGCGACACCGTCCATGACGGGCGAGACCATCATTGTGGATGGCGGCCAGCATCTGGACGCCCGCCCGCGCGACGTCATGTACGCGCCGGGAATTCAGGAGGATCGCTGATGCGGCTGGATCAGGTGATCGAAAACGCGCTGGCCAATGCCACTGGGCGCGACGTCTTCGTCTATCGCCTCGAAGGCGTGAAAATGGATATCGAGATCGGTATCCACGACTATGAGCGCGGCGTGAAACAGCGTGTCCTGGTCGATGTCGTCACCCTGGTCGACAAGGCCTGGAGCGGCGATGACGACATCAACACGGTGGTCGATTACGACTATATCCTGCACGGCATCAAGGACATGGAACAACGCCAGTTCGACCTCCAGGAAACCCTGTGCGGCGAGATCCTGGACATCGCGCTTGGTCCCGAGAGCGTTGTCGCGGCGCAGGTCACCACGCGCAAGCTGGACGCCTATCCGGACGCGGAAGCCGTGGGGCTTACGCGGTTTCGTCGGAAGGGGTGAGTCTAGCAGCTCGGAGAGCGTGTGTTGTCTCATCGCTGCAAACGCGCCACGTTCAAATGCGCGTCGGCGGGTAAGTGCTGGCGGCGGTGACTGACGTTGCAGTGTCAATAAGAGCTGAGATCATGCGGATCAGGCAAACTACCTTTTCCTATCTCCTTAATCAGTCAATTCTTGGTTTGTTTTGGGTGCTGGGGACCTATCTCTTTCTGAAGAATGATGGAGTTCTGGCTGTTGGCAATTCCGATTTGGGCGTGCTCGAACGCGTGCTCCCGTTTGGGATGCTGGGCCTCTTGTTTCTCTCAGGATGGCTGGCGAGACTTGTCCTGAAGGGCGGAGTCTATGTGGCCCTGGACCATGTTGGTGCCGAAATTACCGGAGTTGTCTCCGACAGGGTCGTCGCGTGGGACTCGATTAGCTCATGCGTCTATAAGGGCGATCAACAGGGTTGCATCGCTCAACTTGATCTGATCATGCGGTGCGGAAGTAGATCGCGAGTCTACACCCCCTATTCCTCCACGCGTGTGTCCGAATTGCGAGATTTCCTCGACTCTGTCGGCGTGCCACACCAGCCCCTCACTGAATAATTGTGCGGGGCGGTGGCTCTTATCCTCGTCCGATGGCGGGAGCAGCAAAAACGCAGGCCCGTCCCGATTTCCGCACCGCATGCTGGGCCCCGGTACAGGTCCGGGGAAAGCAGGGGGAATCTCTATCTCATTACAAAACCACGCTTTTTCCCGGCCGCAGAGCCGGGACCAACGAGCCGGTCGGTCGTCGGGTTGGCCCCGGATCGTGCTGCGCACGTCCGGGGAAGATGTTGTTTGTTTGATAGGGCGTTGTGCGGAGACCTCGGCGGTGACGGGGTTCGTGCTCGCGTTTACTCCACCCTCATCCCGGGCGAGCCCCGGGATCCAGGATGCGGTTGCGGTGAGGGTGAAACCGGTGGAAGCAAGGTAGCGGTGCGACCCAGCCATGGGTCCTGACGTTCGTCAGGATGAGGGGGTAGGAGGGGAGATTCCGTCATCCCAACGAAGGTTGGGATCCAGTTCATCGAGCGTTGACGGGGCCAACGGGATGAGCGCCGAGCTTTGTGAACTGGGCCCTGATCTTCATCAGGGTGACGGTTGAGTCGGTGCAGGCGCGGCACAGAAGCCACCAACCCGCTATCCCTCATCCGCCTTCTGCAGTGAGAGCGCGAAACGGCTGCCGATGCCGGGTTTGCTGCGGACATCGATGCGGGCGAAGTTGAGATCGGCCAGGTCTCTGGCCAGGGACAGGCCCAGCCCCGTGCCCTGGGCGGATACCTCTGTTGCATCGGTTTCCCGGTGGAAGGGTTCGAAAATGCGTT
>JAYZXG010000192.1:0-6155 GCA_036141435.1 Pseudomonadota bacterium
ATCGCGGCCGGTTATAGCGAGATCAATGACGTGCACTATGCCGCCCATTCCGGCGGGTCTCCAGGCGGACGCGCTTACCTGCTGGTATTTATCGAGCCGCAGGTCGTTGTGGCGGTGACGTCAAATTATGACGGTCCCAACCACGGCGAGTTTGCCCTGGGCATGGCGGGCCTGTTCAGTGATCTGGATCTGGCGCGCGACGAGTGATCCACGCCGCTTCAAGGCCTCCGGCGCGCCTGCGTCGGAGGTCTCACTCTGCTGGCTGTGCGGGCTGAACGGCCTTCTTGAGCATATTGCCATACCCCTCGGTCACGCAGTCATATCCCTCATAATATCCGCGTTCGGACAGCAAGCGGTGCAGGCGGGGCAGATTATAGGGGGGCACGGCCGCAAACATGTGATGCTCCAGGTGAAAGTTCACATGGTTGGGGGCCACGAACGGGCGTTCCCACCAGCGAGGCCGTGTCGTGTGCGTATTGCGTCTGGGCTCGGTATCATAGCGGTCCGCCGCGACACCATGTTCGCCGATATTGCGGATGCGCATGATCGCTGGATAGACGAAAATACGTGCCAGCCACCACAGGGCGAGCGCCCAGGGCGCACCGGCGAGGCTTAGCACTCCCAGCAGACCAAGCTGAAACGCCAGGAAAGGCGCCTTTCCCGCAAGGGTCGGATTTTGCCAGAGGAAGGTCAGCTCTTTCAGACCGGTCTGACCGCTCACATCCCGGATGAATTTGCGACGCAGGCTGTCTTGCGCAACCGGATAATCCTTGACCAGGCCCTGGTCCGGATCCTGGTCGGTGCCGGCATGTTTGTGGTGGTTCAGATGATAGTCCCGGTAGAGCTCTAGCGGAACGTCCACCGCCGCGCCGCCCACCCAGCGCCCGACAAATGTGTTGAGGCGCTCGCTGCGGAACAGGGCATTGTGCGCGCAGTCATGCAGCACGATCGCGAACGCCAGCTGACGCCCGGCGATCAGGACAATGGAGAGGAGTAGCGTGGCCGGGTTCGGCCATAACACAGCGGGTGCGAAGGCGAGTGCAAGCGTCAGCAGATTGCCCGACACCATCAATGCGCCCTGCCAGTTCGTCGCTTGCGACAGGGCGCGCAGCTCGTCCCGGCTCAGGCAATCGCCCAGTTTGAGATCATTTCCGTCTCGATTTCTCATCGGATACTCCGAAACGTGTTCCGCCGGAGTGTCGCGCAGATCACGGATTTCTCAAAATCCGTCGGATTAGCCCCGCTGGGCGACCAGCGTTTCCCAGCCCTCGATCGGCTCGCGGCGGGTGACTTTCAGGCCGGCTGCTTCATAGGCGGTTCGGACCCACTCTTCCTGTTCGGTGAGCAGGCCGGACAGGATGACCTTGCCGCCCGGGGTGAGGGATCTGGCGATTCCCGGCGCCAGTTCGACCAGCGGTCCGGCGAGGATATTGGCGAAGATCAGTTCGAATTCACGTCCAGCCAGCTTGGCATGGTCCAGGCCCTCGGCGACAAAACAGTCAATGCCCGGCGTGCCGTTCTTCGTGCAATTGGCATCGCTCTCCTCGACCGCTTCCGGATCAATGTCCGAGGCGAGGATTTCAGCGCCCGGCAGGGTCTTGGCGGCCGCGATGGCCAGTGCGGCGGTTCCACAGCCCAGGTCGAATACCGTTGCAGGTGTCTCGCCTGCATCCAGCATCTCGTCGAAGGCCAGCAGACAGCCGCGGGTAGTGCCGTGATGGCCTGTGCCAAAAGCGGGACCGGCCTCGATTTCCAGGTGGATCTTGTCGCCTGGTGCCTCCTCGCGCTGATGCTCGCCAAACAGCACGAACCGGCCCGCTTCGACAATCTTGAGACCGGCGAGGGAGAGTTTCACCCAGTCTTCGTCCGGCATCGCGGCGCTTTCGATCTCCATGCTGTCCGGCAAGCCCGCCATGCGGCGCACCATGGCAAGATCAGGTTCGGCCTCGAAGATCAGGTCGAGACGCGCGACTTCGCCTTCGTCGAAGATCGACCAGGAGGTCATGCCCTCGATGCCAATCGCATCAAGATGTTCGACGATGTCGGCCAGCTGGGCGAAGTCGGAATGCGCAGAGAGGCGCCAGAGAGTTGTCATGGAATGTCCTTTTCTGGCGGCGGTGTGTGGACTGGTCTGACCGGAAGATCAAGCTCTCTAGAGCTTTGCCTTGGCGTGTTCCAGGTCGATTTCCTCGGCCAGGGCGGTCGGCACGATCTTGACGCCGAACGGGGTCAGGGCGACGGGCGCCAGTTTGAAATGCGCCATGGCATTGGGCAGACAGATCGGGATGGTGATGATCGGCAGACAGGCGATCAGGTTCATCAGCCCCCACAACAGGTGAGAGATCGCCAGCATCCAGCCGAACGTCAAAAGCCAGACAACATTGGCAAGGAATTTCACCACACCGCCGGCGGTCTCGAAATCATCCGGATCCGGCTCCTGCCCATTGGCCTGCTTGTAGGCATTCACCGCCTGTTTGGAGACCGGCCGCCGTCCGAACGGCCAGAAGCTGTAACCGATCATCGGCAACAGGAAGGGCAGGAGCGGAAACAGGATGATCGCGCCCAGCAGGTAGAGCAGGCCGACAAAAAATCCGCCAAGGACGAACCAGATGATGTTGGCAAGCAGGGCCATGGGAATCTTGCTTCTGCGTCGTTGGGAACTGTGGCCCCATCATGCGCCGGGTTGGCCCTCCGGCGCAAACCATAAGCGCACTGCTTGCCTGAATACCGATGTTCAAGGGGGAGCTTCTGCCTGATTGTCGCGAGGCGCGTAGAGGGACATCAGGCCTAGGGCTGCCGCAGGAGCTAGAGCAGCCGTCAGTACCGCTCGTCTGCCGGGACACTCGCGAAATCAATAAGCCACTCGCCCAACTCCATGAGCTCTCCATGGGCAGGCGAATGCGCAACAACCAAACAATAGAGGTCCGTATCGGCGTATTCGAATATCCACGCTGCGCCGTCAGTGCCTGTGGCCTCAGAGTGTTGTGCAGCACAAACATCCGCGTCGCCGAGCCGTGTCAGAAACATCATTGACTGTTCCGCGGTGAACGCCTGCTCGGTTGAGGACTGCAGGACACCGGGATGATAACCACCGAGGCCGCTCGCAGTTTTGATCTGAAGCGTGCCCATTGAGCTGTCGGTCGACATGGTTACGCGGAAACTCATCGGCGCATGAAAGGTTCGGAGCCACGTGAAACGTGCCACAATGGCCCCCGGTGTGCGCGGCAACGCGCGCTCTTGAAGCACGGTCAAATGGTTCGAGTACCATGTGCAAACAAACGGGGAGAAAGCTCCCAGCGGAAAGATCGCGCTCACGTCTTCCTGGGGTGGTCTCTCTGGGTGAATTCTCCCATCCGCGTCGGCCGGGCCAGCATAGCTGAACAGGGGCTCGCGGCAGGCGTCGCCTTCGACCGGCCAAGCCCAGCCTTCCACCGTGCCCAGCGCCGCCAAGGCGAACAATAGGCTCAAGGCAAATCTCTCAGGAAGCTCTCCACCACCTTTTTCAGGCCGGCCTTGTCGAACTGGACGGAGTATTTCTCGCCATCGGCCTTCTTGACCGTTCCATAGCCGAACTTGTCGTGGAAGACGCGATCGCCGGCTTTCCACTTGCCGTTCTTGTCGGATCCACCGCTGGAAATGATCTTGGCCTTGGCGTTGATCGTCGGCGGGTCAGAGCGGCGGCCGGACTGGGTATTGGCCTGATAGCGTTTCCAGCCGGGCGAGGAATAGCTCGACGCCATCGGATCGACATTGGCGGTGAAGCTTTCGCGTCCGGGGCCGCCGTCATAATAGCCGGTCTCGGATTTGGCCTCGACGTGATCGACGGGCAGTTCGTCGATAAAACGCGATGGGATGACGGCCTGCCAGCGGCCATAGATCATGCGGTTGGCGGTGAAGGAAATGACGGCCTGTTCGCGGGCGCGGGTGATGCCGACATAGGCCAGGCGGCGTTCTTCCTCGAGCGAACGCGTGCCGCCTTCATCCAGCGAGCGCTGGGAGGGGAAGACGGTTTCTTCCCAGCCAGGCAGGAAGACGAGCGGGAATTCCAGGCCTTTGGCCGCGTGCAGCGTCATCAGGGAGACTTCGTCCTCCTCGGTCGTGCGATCTGCATCGGTGACCAGGGAGACGTGTTCCAGATAGGCTTCCAGGGTTTCCCATTCGCCCATGGAGCGGATGAGTTCCTTGAGGTTTTCCAGACGGCCCGCCGCCTGGGGCGTCTTGTCCTCGCGCCACATGGCGGTGTAGCCGCTTTCGTCCAGTACGATCTCGGCGAGTTCATCTAGGCGCGATTGTTCGGACTGTTCCCGCCAGCGTTCCAGGTCGCGCAGGAAGACCTGCAGCGCCGTGCGCGCCTTGCCACGGATTTCATCCGTGCCGACCATGCGGCGGGCGGCCTCGGTCATGGGGACCTGCATCGAGCGCGCTGCGACGGCGATTTTCTGAACGGTGGTATCGCCGATACCGCGCTTGGGCGTATTGACGATGCGTTCAAAGGCGAGATCATCTTCCGGCGACCGGACGAGGCGCAGATAGGCGTGGGCATCGCGCACTTCCGCGCGCTCGAAGAAGCGCGGGCCACCGATCACCTTGTAGGGCAGGCCCAGCATGATGAAACGGTCCTCGAAGGCGCGCATCTGCCAGGAGGCGCGAACCAGCACCGCGGCGTCGGAATAATAGCGGCCCTTGGAGCTCCAGTTCTCGATTTCCTCGGCGATGAAACGCGCTTCCGCCTCGCCATCCCAGATGCCGCGCACCTGGACTTTCTCGCCGCCATCATCCTCGGTCCAGAGCGTCTTGCCGAGACGCGATCGGTTGGCCGCGATCAGGCCGGAGGCCGCAGCCAGGATATGCTCGGTCGAGCGGTAATTGCGTTCCAGCCGGACGACATGGGCGCCCGGGAAGTCCTTCTCGAAGCGAAGGATGTTGTCGACCTCGGCGCCGCGCCAGCCATAGATCGACTGGTCGTCATCGCCCACACAACAGATATTGCCCGTGCCCTGGGCCAGAAGGCGCAGCCAGAGATACTGCGAGACGTTGGTGTCCTGGTACTCGTCGACCAGGATGTAGCGGAATTTCTTGTGATACTCGGCCAGCACATCGGTGTGGTCCTTGAAGATGTGCAGGGTGTGCAGCAGCAGGTCCCCGAAGTCACAGCAATTGAGCGTTTTCAGGCGTTCCTGGTAGATGGTGTAGAGGCCCTGGCCACGGCCTTCGGCAAAGGTCCACTTGTCCTCTTCGCCCAGCTGTTCCGGCTTGAGCCCGCGGTTTTTCCAGCCATCGATCAGCGAGGCGAGATGGCGCGGTGTCCAGCGTTTCTCGTCGATATTCTCGGCCT
Organism: Pseudomonadota bacterium; assembly: GCA_036141435.1. Lineage (GTDB taxonomy): Bacteria > Pseudomonadota > Alphaproteobacteria > Caulobacterales > Maricaulaceae > Maricaulis. The sequence continues at coordinate 5,336 of JAYZXG010000192.1, forward strand.
GGATGATCTGTTTCAGGAGGCGCAGCTGGTCATCGGTATCCAGGATGGTGAAGTTGGATTTCAGTCCGACCAGTTCGGCATGGCGGCGCAGGATCTGGGCGGAAATCGAGTGGAAGGTGCCAAGCCACGGCACGCCTTCGACCGCCTCGCCGATGATCTTGCCGACCCGCTCCTTCATCTCCCGCGCGGCCTTGTTGGTGAAGGTCACCGACAGGATCTGCCAGGGCTGGGCGCGACCGGTCGCCAGGATATGCGCCAGACGGGTGGTCAGCACCCGTGTCTTGCCCGTGCCGGCACCGGCCAGCACCAGGACCGGACCCTCCACGGCCTCGACCGCTTCACGCTGTTCGGCATTGAGCCCTTCGAGATAAGGCGAGGGCGGCGCCGGGCGCGCCATGTCGGAGATGGAAAGGTCTGACATCACAATCTAGGGTCTTGGCAGTCGATAAAACGAGTCGATAATCGAGCCAGTCTGGACCGATTGCGGCCATTTCCCAAGGGAGGGATGTGTGTTTGTTCGTTTTTTGTTCAGGCGCTTCAGGCCGCGACACTACCCGCCTTCGGACCGTATTTCATATCGATGCCGCGGATATGGGCAGACAGCCAGAGCTTGAGAAAGGTCAGGAATTTCTCAGGAACCTCACCGCCATTCGCCTTGATCTCGCTGGCAAAGGCCGTGAACTTGTCCAGCAGGTCCTTGTGGATCAGCTTGTGCGAGGTGATACCGGGATAGCCGGTCTTTTCCATATAGGCTTCCTCATCACGGAAATGATCAATGGTGACCTGGCCGAGCCGCTCAAGCAGGGTGATGATGTCGGGG
>JAYZXG010000193.1:0-3854 GCA_036141435.1 Pseudomonadota bacterium
AGCGGGCGATGGCTGCGCGTTCTGCTTCGAACGGGCCACCGGTCGCAGCCGCATCGCGCAGGGCCGTCAGCGCGATGGCGCGCGCCGCCAGGATGCGCTCGGCCTCGGTGTCCACCTCTGGCTCGCGCTCGGCGGCGGCCAGGGCGCCATCGGCGGTGGTCGGTGCTGCGGCGACTGCCGAGCGAGCCTCGGCCAGTTCCGCTTCCAGCGCGCCGATGCGATTGTTCAGGGCTTCGATCTGCGCGTCGCGGTTGGTAGTGTCCCGGGCATCATTCGCAGCTTCCAGAGCAGCAATGCGATTGGCCAGGTTGTCCAGCAGGGACGGGTCGATCGCCGCCTGTGTCGCCAGGTTTGCCTGGTCCATCACGCGTTGCGTGGTCTGGTCCAGTTGCGCCTGGCCGGTTTCCAGATCATCGATGCGGGCGATCAGGCCGGACGCATCGAAGGCCGCGGCTTCGCCATCGCCGGTCGGGACCGGGCGGGCTTCCAGCGCGGCCAGCCGGGCCTCGATGTCGGAGAGGTCGGCTGTGTTTCCATCGCCTGCTGCCAGGGGGCGGGCTTCCAGTTCGCTGACACGGTTGTCCAGCGAAGCGACGGCCGCGCGCGCAGCGGTGCGCGCCTCCGCGGCCGGGTCCTCAGCTTCCATAGCGGAAAGACGGGTTTCCAGACCGGTCATGGACTGGCTGATCGCGGCGCGTTCGCCGGCGCCGGGATCCGTGCCCTCGCCTTGCCCCGGGAAAAACTGGACAGCCGCAAAGCCCAGCGCACCCCCGCTCAGGCTGGCGAGCGCGAAGGTGATCAGACTGGCACCCAGGCGGGAGGCGGCCTGGGTATCAGGCGGCAGTTCCTCGGCGCTGTCGGCGGGCTCGAACTCTGCGTCGAGCGGTTCCGGATCGATACTGGAGTCGGACATGACGGACCGTGATTCGGGTTGAGACCCGGATACACTAGGACGCGTTGCTCAGGGATGCCAGATCCATGGGGCGTCGCAGTGTGTCCAGCAGATCCTCCTCGGTGGGAGAGGGGGCCGGAACAAGGGCTGCAAATCCGGCATTTTCCAGCGGTTTGAGCGCATTCTTCGACATGCCGTAGACCGTGACACTGCCCAGCCAGTGGTGCAGGCCGAAGCGGCGCACCAGGTCGAGAAAGGTCTTGGCCCCGCGACCGGAGTGAACCAGGACCTGGACCGGTGATCCGGAGACGATGGCGGCAATGGCCTCTTCGCTCAGCGCATCGACAGGCACGGTGCCGTAGCCGATGGCTTCGCGGGCGGTGAAGCCGGCGTCGCGCAGATCCGCAGACAGATTGCCGGCAGCGTGAATGCCGCGGACATGAAGAATAAAGCCCTTCGCGGGTTTCAGCTTGCGTTTCAGGAGCGCGCCCAGCTTGCGGACATCCCCGTCAGCGGAGTGGACCTTGGTAAAGCCGATATCCCGGGCAATACGGGCGGTGCTGTTGCCGACACAGTAGACCGGGATGTCGCGTTCCGGCCGGCGAGGGCCCCAGGCGCGGACGCCGTTGGCACTGGTGAAGGCCAGCGCCTGGACATCGGTCAGATCGACATCAATCGTGGCGCGGAAATTCACGTCCAGTACCGGACAGATGATCGGATCAATACCCATGGCCCGCAATCCGGTCGCGGTCTGTTCCGCACCGGGCCAGCCGCGGGTGACGATCACGGTCATGAAGCGAGAAACACCTTGGAAAGGTGCTCGCCTGCTGCTGATTTTACGATGGACCCCAGTTCCCGACCAAGCTGGTCGGCGTCTGACAAGGACAATCCCGACATGTCTACGGATCTCGACTCACGCCACTTCATCTGGCCGTCAGGAGTCAAAACTTCCGCGGTGAAGTCCATGGATACGTTATTAACGTAGGCGGCAATCGGCGTCCGGCACGACCCGTCGAGGGCGGCGAGAAAGCCCCGTTCGGCAGCGATCGCCCGTGCGGTCGGGACATGGTGCAACGGCGCCAGCAGCGCTCTTGCCTGTTCATCACCCGTGCGGATGGTGACGCCGACAGCGCCCTGGGCTGCCGCCGGCAGCATTGTGGCAGGGTCAATCGGAGCAGCATTGTCCAGCTGGTGACCCAGGCGGTTGAGACCGGCCTTGGCCAGGAAGGTGGCATGCACCTCACCCGCAGCCAGTTTGGAAAGGCGTGTGCCGACATTGCCGCGCAGCGGAATGACCTTGATGTCCGGGCGCAGGTTCAGCAATTGCGACTGGCGACGCAGGCTGGCCGTGCCGAAGACGCAGCCTTCAGGCAGGTCTTCCAGCCGGGTCTCGCCTGCAGAGGAAATCAGAACGTCGCGCGGATCCTCGCGCTCGAGGATTGCGCCCAGTTCCAGACCCGCCGGCAGTGTGGTGGGGACATCCTTCATCGAGTGCACGGCAAAGGCGGCGCGTCCGTCCAGCTGGGCTTCGTCGATCTCCTTGGTGAACAGCCCCTTGCCGCCGGCTTCCAGCAGGGTGCGGTCCTGGATCTTGTCGCCGGTGGAAACGAGGCCGAGGATCGGGAAAGCGGCATCCTTGTCGGTCTCCGAAACGCCATGGGCCTTCGCCAGCAGCGCCTGGACTTCCAGGGCCTGGGCGAGGGCGAGCGGGGATTTGCGGGTTGCGATTGGCAGGGGCGAGGACAGTGCAGACACGTTGCAGCTTTCCGGTCAGGAGGTTATCGAACAGATTATGGACTTATCCCCCACTTCAGCCCAAGCGCAAGCGCGCGAACTCACCGTGCTCGGCCTGGAATCCAGCTGTGACGAGACAGCAGCGGCTATCCTGCGTCGATCGGTCTCGGGCGAAACCGAGGTTCTGGCCGATCTGGTGCTGGGCCAGATGGAGGCACATGCGCCCTATGGCGGCGTTGTGCCGGAGATCGCCGCGCGGGCGCATGCCGAAGCGATGGACGGTCTGGTCGCGGCCGCGCTGAAGGAAGCCGGCCTGACCCTGGACGAGATTGATGGCATCGCCGCGACGGCCGGACCGGGACTGATCGGCGGCGTGATGGCGGCGCTGATGACGGCCAAGGGGCTGGCACTGGGATCCGGCAAACCGTTGATCGCGGTCAATCATCTTGAAGGCCACGCGCTGTCACCGCGTCTGTCGGAAGACGTGGCGTTTCCCTATTTGCTGCTGCTGGTCTCTGGCGGGCATACGCAATTGCTGATCGCCGAGGGGGTCGGGAAGTACAGCCGTCTCGGCTCGACGCTGGACGATGCGGCGGGGGAAGCCTTCGACAAGACCGCCAAGGTCATGGGGCTGGGCTTTCCCGGCGGACCCGCTCTGGAACGTTGTGCCGCCACAGGCGATTCTACGCGTTTCGACCTGCCCACACCGCTCAAGGGCAAGCCGGGTTGTGACTTCTCCTTTGCCGGTTTGAAAACCGCTGCGCGACAGATCTGGGACGGGCTAGAAGCGCCGTCCGAACAGGACAAGGCAGACCTCTCGGCCGGTGTGCAACAGGCCATCGCCCGATCCCTGGCCACTCGCTCGGCGCGGGCGATGGCCATGTTCCGGGAGCGTTTTCCGGATGAACAATCCCCGGCTTTCATCGTTGCCGGCGGCGTGGCGGCCAACAAGACGGTGCGCGCGACGCTGGACCGGGCGGCCGCAGATCATGGCTTTGAACTCAAGGCTCCGCCGATGCGCTGGTGCACGGACAATGCCGCCATGATTGCCCTGGCCGGGCTGGAACACCTGGCCGAGGGCGATATCGATGATTTGAGCGCGCCCGCACGCGCACGCTGGCCATTGGACGAAAGCTCGGCCAAGCTGGCACCCGTGATCGGATCCGGACGGAAAGGACCCAAGGCATGAGCAAGTATCAGTCTGTTGGTGTAATCGGCGCCGGTGCCT
>JAYZXG010000194.1:0-5804 GCA_036141435.1 Pseudomonadota bacterium
GCACCCGGTGGCGTTCGCCTTTCGGCCACACGCCAACCCGCCCTGAATGATCGCATCGGCCTCAACATCCCGGCACTGGGCCGGTTCGTCGGCAAGGTCGTCTGGATCGACGGAAGCGAATTCGGCGTTCAGTTCACCGGCTCGGCCGGCGCGCGCGCCCTCGCCCATGAATTGTCCACACGTCGCAGCCTCGAGCGCATGAACATCACCCTGCGGAAAGATGGCGAGGTTCCAACGCTGACGCTCAGCCGGGAAAATGGCGAGCGCTCGGAAGTCACCCTGCAAAAACTGACGGTGGACGGTGCCAGCTTCGCCGCTGAGACGCTTCCCGAGGTCGACGAGACTGTCACCATCAGCGACATGCCGGCAACGGTCATGAAAGTCGTCGATGACCGGTTTGCGGTCCGCTTCCATCCACCCCGCGAAGCGGTTCTGGACTAACCGCTACAAGCGCCCCAAACGGTTGATGTGACCCATCTTGCGACCCGGCTTGGTGGTACGCTTGCCGTAGAGATGCAGGCGGACTTCGGGATCTGCAGACAACGCCTGCCAGTGATCTGCGTCATGGCCGATGAGATTTGTCATTACGGCTGACGAGTGCGGTCTTGCATCGCCCAGCGGCCAACCGGCTACAGCGCGCATGTGCTGCTCGAATTGCGAACAGGCACAGGCATCCTGCGTCCAGTGACCCGTATTGTGCACACGCGGCGCGATTTCATTGACCAGCAATTCGCCGCTTTCCAGCTCGAACAGCTCGACCGCGAAAACGCCGACATGATCCAGACCGCCGCCGATCGCGCTGGCGATCTCCTCGGCCCGGGCCAGCGTGGCGGCCGGCAGGTTCGGAGCCGGCGCCGTTGTTGTCTTCAGGATCCCGTCGCCGTGCACATTCTCGCCCAGCGGATAGGCCCGGACCTCACCGTCGAGGCTGCGGGCAGCGACCACAGACAATTCGCGGACAAACGGGGCGGCGCCTTCCAGAATGGCAGGTTGCCCACCAATCGCCTGCCAGGCGTGTTCGATTTCGTCGTGCGACCGGATCCAGGCCTGGCCCTTGCCGTCATAGCCAAAACGCCGGGTCTTGAGCACTGCGGGCGTTCCGATCAGCGCTACGGCTTCCATCAGCTCGGTCAGGTCGCTGACCGGTGCGAAGGGCACCGTGGCGACGCCAGCTTCGTTGATGAAGGTCTTCTCAATCACCCGGTCCTGGGTCAGCTCCAGAGAGCGTGCACCCGGCCGCAGGCTGGACACCCGAGCCGCGATCTCGACAGCGGAGACCGGCACATTCTCGAATTCATAGGTGATGGCGTCGCAGCGATCCGCAAACCCCTCGACGGCACCCTCATCCGACCAGGGCGCGGCCCAGGCGCGAGCCGCAACCCGCGACGCCGGGCATTCCGGTTCAGGATCGAAAATATGGATGTCAAAACCGAGCTCGGCGCCGGCGACAGCGAGCATGCGGCCCAGCTGCCCCCCACCAAGAATTCCAATGACCGATCCGGGAGCGAGAGGCGCGTGGCTCATGCGTGTCTAGTCCTTGACGCTTTCAACGACACTGTCCGTCTGGGCCTGGCGCCACGCGTCGAGACGCGCAGCCAGGTCGGCATCCGACAGCGACAGTATGGACGCGGCGAGCAGGCCGGCGTTTTTCGCGCCGGCATCGCCGATCGCCAGCGTGCCGACCGGAATTCCGCCCGGCATCTGCACGATGGAAAGCAGGCTGTCCTTGCCGCTCAGGGCCTTCGATTTCACGGGCACACCCAGGACCGGCAGAGACGTCATCGAGGCGACCATGCCCGGCAGGTGCGCAGCACCCCCGGCGCCGGCAATAATGACCTTGATGCCGGCCTCGCGGGCGGACTTGGAAAACTCGACCAGGCGATCCGGAGTACGGTGCGCCGAGACGACCTTTGACACATAGGCCACACCCAGCTCGCCAAGCACGGCAGCAGCCTTTTCCATGGTTGGCCAGTCAGAGCGCGAGCCCATGACAATGGCCACATCGGGGTGTTGAGAGTTGGCGGGCGAAACGTCGCTCATCTTGCTTCCTGCCTTGAAAAGGAAGCGCGCGACCATAGCTCCCCCGGCGGCAAGGTCAAGAGTCGAGATCGAGTCACGTTTGACTCGGGGATTCCTGCCCTGCTTGAGGTTTTCTTAACCTCGAATGCAGAGCCTGATGTTGGAAAAGAATCACCAGGAGCGCGAGATGCGCATTGGACCGGTAAATACGCCCCAGTCGGTGACGCGAACAAGCAAGACGAAGAGCGCCTCTTCCACCTCGTCCTCGGCAGGTGGCGCGGCGGCTCCACGCGATGCTGCGTCCATCATGGGTGTGCCGGAAGCCGAACTGACACCGAATGTCCAGCGCGCCCTGCTCTCGCTGATGGGCGAGGTTGACCAGCTGCGCAAGGAGACCGAGCGCCTGCGTGGCCGTGTGCGCGAACTGGAGAGCCTGGCCGATCACGACGTCATGCTGCCGGTCCTCAACCGCCGCGCTTTCCTGCGCGAAGTCAGCCGGGCCTTGGCCCTGGCCGAGCGACACAATGCCCCCTCGGCGCTCGTCTTTATCGACCTCAACGGATTCAAGGCGATCAACGACACCTATGGCCATGCAGCCGGCGACGCCGCGCTGCATCATGTCTCGGCGCTGTTGAGTGCCCATGTCCGCGAGACGGATGCAGTCGGCCGACTGGGCGGCGACGAGTTTGGCGTTGTGCTGACCCTGACGGGTCCGGAAGGCGCCGACGCCAAGGCGCGAGAACTTGTTGAGCTGATCGATTCGACACCGTTCGAATACGCGGGACGCCAGTTGAGCGTCGGGGCGGCCTGGGGGTCGCAGGCGCTGGTTTCCGGCCGCAATGCGGATGAGGCGCTGGCAGAAGCAGACGCGGCCATGTACGCCCGCAAGCAGGCGCAGAAATCTGACGACGACCATCAACAGGTCGGTTGATCAGGCGATAATATCCGGGGTGATCTGGTCGACGACCTTGCTGATCTCGTCCTTGAGCCTCAGCTTTTCCTTTTTCATGCGAGCAAACTTCAACTGGTCGATGACGCCGTTCTCAGCGAGCGCATCCACTTCGGCGTTCAACGCCTCGTGCTCTTCCTTCAGCGTTTCCAGCTGAGCCAGCAGATCTGCCTGGTCGAGGGATTCTCCGTCCATTCGTGACCGGTCTCTTCAGTTGAATTGATACCATGCATGCGAACGCAAACTCAGTCCTCATTGCGTTCGGCGGAAGCTAATAATCTAACCCGTTTCGCGGCGCAAATAAACGTCTCGCGAGCAAGATTCAAAGAATTCTATATCACTGCGGCCTGGCTAGCCCCGGCGGCCCTTTTCCAGATCCTCGCCCCACCGTCGTGTGTCCTGCCAGTCCAGGTCGAACAGATCGAGCGCGCGCCCGACAGACTGGTCGACGATATCGTCGATGGATGTGGGGTTGGTATAGAAAGCCGGCAGGGGCGGGCAGATGATGGCCCCCATCTCGGTCAGCCGTTCCATCGTGCGGATATGGCCAAGGTGGTAGGGCGTCTCGCGCACCATCAAGACGAGGCGACGGCGTTCCTTGAGGACGACATCCGCCGCGCGTGTCAGCAAGCTCGAGGTCACACCGGTTGCGATTTCCGACATGGTGCGAACCGAACATGGCGCGATCAGCATGCCCATCGTCCGGAACGAGCCGGAGGCAATCGACGCGCCGACATCCGGCATCTTGTAGACATGATCCGCCATGCCGCGGAATTCCGCGATCGAGGAATCGGTCTCGTAATTCAGCGTCATTTCGGCCGCCTTGGACGCGACCAGGTGCGTTTCAACATTCAGTTCACGGAGAATCTGAAGGGCCCTCATGCCGTAGACAATGCCCGAAGCGCCAGAAACACCGACGATAAGTCTTTGAGTCTTCATTCTTCCTCAACCGCGAAACGTTTCGTGAATAGACAGGATGTCAGAGTTTGCTTTCAATACTCGAGTTCCACTTCAGTAGAGGGAGACAACTCCATGCCAATCGACGCCCGCATCCGTGAGCTCGACGCTCGACATTCGCGTCTTGACGCCCAGATCGACGAGGTGAAACGACACCCGTCCGCGGACTCGCTAGAGGTGGCCAACCTAAAGAAGGAGAAACTCCGAATAAAGGAGCAGATCGAGTCACTTCGACGAACGGAATTAACAAGCATGGCGAATTAGTGAGAATTGGGCGGCTTTCAGGTCGCCCTTTTTCTTGGTTAGATGCGATGTCAAAGACATAGGGCGCAAACCGGAGATATAAATGAGACAACTCGCCACCCTCCTCCTCATTTCCTTGTGGCTCGCACCGTCAGCCCAGGCCCGCCAGGCGGAAGACGCCTGCATGACAGGGCTTCAGGCAGCCGATCGCGCCGAGTACGAGACGGCCATCGAGGAATTGGAAACATGCCTGGCGAGCGAGGAACTGACCCCTGACCAGGAGGTCATGATCTATGCCGAGCTCGGCTCGGTCCACCTGGCGCGCGAGGATTATGACGCCGCGCTGCAGGCCTACGCCTTCACCTTTGCCATCGCGGAGACCCAGGGCGCAGAAATTTCTCACCCCATGATCTATCGCAATCGCGGCATCGCGCTGGGCCAGACCCAGGCCTTCGAGCGCGCCTTGAGAGATCTCTACCGGGCCCAGTCCATGCTGGGCGATGACCCGCTGACCCTGATCAATATCGGCTGGATCTACGGCCAACTGGAGCGCCATGAAGACGCGGTGGTGATCTATGACCGGCTGGTTCGCACTGAACCGGACTGGTCCGGCGCCTGGTTGAACCGGTCCGCTGCCTTCCTTGAAATCGGCATGATAAGCGAAGCGGTCTCGGATGCCCGGCGCGCCGTTGAAATCGAACCCGAGAGCGGGTCCACGCTGAACATGCTGTGCTGGACCCTGATCCAGGACGATCGGGCGGAGACCGCATTGCCCTTGTGCCGCCAGGCCGTCGAACTGGAGCCTGACAGCGGGCACATCGTGCATTCCCTGGCCGCGGCACTGGAAGCCACGGGCGAAACGCGGCGTGCACGCCGCCTCTATGCCCAGGCCCACCGCATGGAACCGGATGATCCGGAAATCACCGCTGACTACGAGCGCACACAGCGCCCCTGATCCCTGGCGCAATTGAGATTGCGCTCCCGGCCCGGGTGTGCCAGTTCAACGCGCTGATTGAGTACGCCCCAAGAGGACATCAAGCATGGCAGCCACGGATCGCGTCGCGATTATCACCGGCGGAGCAAATGGTATCGGCAAGGCGTGTGCCCGCCGCCTCAGCGAAGACGGCTGCAATGTCGTGATCGCAGACATGGACACAGCATCCGGACAGGCCCTCGCCGAAGAGCTGGGTTCGGACAAGGGCAAGGCCCTGTTCGTCCAGTGCGATGTTTCCGACCGGCTGGCCGTCAACAACCTGCTTTCCGAGACACGCTCCAGCTTTGACCGGCTGGACATCCTTGTGAACAATGCGGGGGTCGTGGCCGGAGGCGATATCCTCACCCTCTCCGAAGCCGATTTCGACAAGGTGATGGGCGTGAACCTCAAGGGCGCGTTTCTTGTCGCCCGTGAAGCCGCGCGCCAGATGGTCGACCAGATCGAGGCCGATGAGGAACGCGCCGATGATGTGCGTCGACGCTATGCCATCATCAACATGACATCGGTCAATGCCGTCATGGCCATCCCGGACCAGCTGGCCTATTGCGCCACCAAGGGCGCACTGACCCAGATGACCAAGTCCATGGCGCTGACATTGGCGAAATACGGCATCCGGGTCAATGCGATCGGCCCGGGCAGTAT
>JAYZXG010000195.1:0-5998 GCA_036141435.1 Pseudomonadota bacterium
ACTCATAACCTAAACTACAATATACCGATAAAGAAGCATTTGAGGTGACCAACCCGGACGTGGTTGAAGCCAATCCGGAAGGCGTGTTCGACCGCGCTGTCCTGCGTGCCATTGAAGGCTGGGCTTATGCTCCGGCTGCAACGGCCACGGACGGCATGCAGCAGCGCTTCGACTTCAGCCTTGGCGGCTAAATGAAGGCGTAAATGCCTTGCTAGGAAGGGCCTGGCCTCTTCGGAGGCCGGCCTCTCGGCAAAAGAACCGAACAGCAAAATTAATAATAACACTTCATTTACGGCGGCGCGTTAGCGTCGCCTTGTTTTTTGCTGTCCGGATTCGATTGCCGTTAGGGGCCGAGACTATGAATGCTTTTATTGCCAACTTCCTGGAAAAGACGTCCAGCGTCCGTGTGAGACTGCTTGCAGCCTTTGGTTTGTCTGCAGCGATGACTTTGATTGCCGCGGGGGTTGGCGTCTTCGGGTTCAACTCAGCGAACTCCGCCGTCCAGCAGATTGCGGACCGGGCGATCCCCGAGACCCAGGCGGTCGGATCCCTGTCGGAGGCCAGCCAGCGTCTCGCTGAAACGCTGCCGGCATTCGCCTTGTCGCCCACGGTTGAATCGCGACTGGAAAATTATGCGCACGTCGGCGAGCTGCGTGATTCCCTGCAATCTCAACTGGCCGTGCTGCAATCGCTTTCAGGCGCCCGGGAAACGGCAACCCTGGCCGCGTCCGTCGAAGAATTGGTCACCGTCGCCGACGGCATGAATGAAGTCGTCGAGCAACGCCTGCAGATCCGCGACCGCCGCAATTATGAAACCAGCCGCGCGACGGCAACGCGGGCCGTATTTGCCTCCTCGATCGAGGGTGCGCTGGATGCCAGCGACGAAGCGGACATTGAGAGCCTGCTGCGGGCCATGGTGTCGGCCAACCAGATCCTGATCAGCTTCAACGAGGTCGCAACGGCGGCATCCAATTCCGAAGTTGATGAGATCTTTGACAATTTTGATGAAGCCGTTGGTGAGCTGGACGTCAATCTGGCCATTCTCGGCAATATTGCCACGCAGGAAATGCGCGACCTGTCCGGCCAGCTGATCGGTTTCGGCGAAGGGTCCAGCGGCATTTTCGAACTGCGCAAGTCCGAGCTGACGGCCGAGGCAACTGCAGAAACCGTTGCTGAAGAGGCGCGCATCGCTGCCGAGGCGCTGCTGGCTAATGTCGGTGATTTCAAGGGCCAGGTCGACGACCGTGTGGCCGGGGCGACCGCGGCGGCCAATGGTTCCGTTACAACGGGTCGTGTGCTGCTGATCGCGATCGCAGCGATTGGCCTGGGCATCGCCGTTGCCATCGCCTGGTTCTACGTATCTGCAACGCTGCTGAAGCGCCTGAGCGCCATGGCCAAGACCATGTCGGCGCTGGCCGAGGGCAATTCCGACGTCAATCTGGGCTTCACCCCGGGCAATGACGAGATCGGTGACATGGCGCGCTCCGTTGATGTCTTCCGCCAGAACGCCATCGAGCGGGCTCGCCTGGAAGCCGAGACGGAAGAAGAGCGCCGCATGAAAGAGAAACGCTCTGCAGCGGTTGAGAGCCTCATCCAGGCCTTTGACGAAGCCTCTGCCAACGCTCTGGGCCAGGTCTCCGAAGCGGCCGCACAGATGGAAACCTCGGCACGCGCCATGAGTTCCACGGCCGCCGCAACCACCGGCAAGTCCGCTGCCGTGGCCCAGGCCTCCGAGGGTGCATCCCAGAACGTTCAGACCGTGGCTGCTGCCGCAGAAGAAATGGTGTCCTCGATCGGTGAGATCTCCCAGCAGATCGCCCGCTCGACGGAGATCGCCGGAAGCGCGGTTGACCAGGTCGAGAAGACCAATGTCGACGTCCAGCGCCTCAACGATGCGGCCAAGTCGATCGATGATATCGTCAGCCTCATCAATGACATTGCCGAGCAGACCAACCTGCTGGCGCTGAATGCGACCATCGAGGCCGCGCGCGCCGGTGAGGCAGGCAAGGGCTTTGCCGTGGTGGCATCCGAGGTCAAGACGCTCGCCGAGCAGACCGGAAACGCGACGCAGAACATCTCCGAGCACATCTCCGGGATCCAGAATGCGACCCAGACGGCTGTCGAGGCCATGGGCTCGATCGGCTCCACGATCCACGAGATGAGCGAGATCGCAACGGCGATCGCTGCAGCCATGGAAGAGCAGCGTGCGGCTGCGGGAGAGATCACCCGCTCTGCACAGGAAGCTGCAGATGGAACGCGTGACGTCTTCGCCAATATCCAGGAAGTCGACCAGGCTACCTCGGAGACGGGACAGAGCGCTGGCCAGGTCCTGGAGGCCTCGCTTGCTGTCTCCCGCCAGTCCGACGACCTGAAGGGCTCTGTGGAGCAGTTCCTGACCGAGGTTCGCAGCGCTTAACTGCTGCCAACTGAAATCTAGCACCGCCCGCGTCTTGCCAGCCGCGGGCGGTTTGCGTATATGCCGACCCTCCCGTTGTCGGGAAACCTCGTGGCGAGGTAGCTCAGCTGGTTAGAGCGCACGACTCATAATCGTGAGGTCGAGAGTTCAAGTCTCTCCCTCGCCACCACTTCACTCCCTGCAAAATGTACAGAGATGCATGGGTGCCGATGGCCCTGCGCATAGGCGCCAGAGCCGTTGTCTCAGCTCAGTGTTGCGCCCGTCACGAGGAGGGCGAAGCTGAGCGTTATCAGGATAAGTTTCATCATGGTGCGACCCCTGAACCTTGCCCGGGATCTCAGCGCATCGCGCTTGAACGCCGCCTGAACGCGTGTGGGGCGTTGCCCCCAAGAAAAAAGCCGGCCCGTAAAGGCCGGCTTTTCCGTTTGGTGTGGCCCGGGGCCTAGAAGCGCTTGGTCGCGCGCAGGTACCAGGAACCGCCTTCATAGTTCGCCGCACTGCGGCGCGGGTAGGGCAGGCCGACGCTCACGCGGTTGGCGAACGTGCCATCATTGGCGATCTCGTCGACATAGCTGTCGAACAGATTTGTCGCGCCGAACACCAGGCGCAGGCTGTCCGAGACGTCGTAACCCAGCTCGGCATCGATATACACGGTCTGATCGATCAGCGCGGACCGGTTGCCCGGCGTGCCGTCGATCGTGCCCCGCTCGTCATAGTGCTCGCCATAATAATTGGCGCGAACGAGCAGGTTCCAGTTCTCCCCGAAATAGGTGTTCGCGGTCGCGACAAACCGAAGCTCGGGATAGTTGTTCTCGATGTCCTCGATGGTCGCAGCGCTGACCGGATTGATACCTCCGACCGGGCTCTGACCGACAACCTCGAGCTGATTGTAGTTCAGCGCCACAGTGACATCTGTATTGGCGCCGCCGGACCAGTCAAAGCCGGACGTCAGGACCACATCTACACCCTGGGACTCGATGTCGAGCGCGTTGGTGTAGAAGGAGATGGTCGGACCGGTCGGGCCCTGGGGCTGGATGTCACCGGTGCGGTAGATACGGTCATCCACCTCGATTCGGTAGAAGTCCACCGTCAGGGAGGTGGCCTCGCCGATCTGGTTGGAGAAGCCGAAGCTGTAATTGACGGAGCGTTCCTCGGTCAGCGGTGCGCCGCCGGCCAGGATGGCCAGCGGGTTGGTCGCCGGCACGAGGCCCTCTTCGACCTGCAGGCCGGTGGTACCGTCAAACGTGGTGATCGTGGTCCGCACATTGGCCTGGCCCGGTGTCGGGGCGTGGAAGCCCGTTGAGACCGCACCGCGCAGGGTAAAGGTGTCAGAGACGTTGTAACGCGCCGCAATCTTGCCGTTCAGCGTGCTGCCGAAGTCGGAGAAGTCCTCGTAACGCACGGCATATTGCATCAGGAAGCTGTCGCTGATGTCGTGCTCCAGATCGACATAGAGGGCGGTGTTTTCACGATCGAAATCTCCAGCATCGCCGGGGCGGATGCCGCCAAAGCCGTTGGAGCCGGATCCCTGGTAGGAATTGGGCTCGCCCGCATTGACGATATAGGTCTCCTGGCGCCACTCGAAACCGAAGCCGAGATTCATGTTGTCGCTGAGAGCCCGAGAGAAATCAGCGTTGAAATTGTGCTCTTCCTGCTCGTAGCCACCGACGTCGAAATCGCGTTGCGCCGGCTGACCGCCGACCAGTCCGAGCGACGGGTTGATGGTGTTGTTGAGGAAGTAGTCCAGCTCGTTCAGGCCATAGCCGACGCTGAAATCGAAACTGATGCCCGCACGTTCGCCGCGCAGGCCGGCAACAAGGCTCAGATCGGTCTGGTCACCGTCAAGGAACGGGGTGTAGCCCGCCTGCAGTCCGGTAAAGCCTGCCGTGCGCAGCGGCACCAGCGAGGAGTGGGTCGGGCTGCGATAGAAGAAGCGATACCGGCCCTCGGTCTCGGCGTAATTACCAAAGCTGTAGAGTTCCGCCTCGCCATTCAGGTCGATGCCGGCATTGAAGAAGGTGCGCAGGCCACTGGTTTCCGGACGGCCCCAGGTCTGCACCAGCGGCGCATCGCCAAACGGGCTGTCAGCGCCGACACCGGGCGTTCCGCCATCGATCAGCGCCTGGGCATCCGGGCGCTGGATGCCGCGCGAGAGAGCTTCATTGTCGGTGTATTCCGCAGTGATGTTCAGGAAGCCGTTTTCGCCCAGGGCAAAACCGGCATTGCCGGCGACCCGATAGCTGACTTCGCCCTCATAGAACTGGCCGTATTGCGCGACGATTTCAGCGCCTTCGGAATCCTCGCGGGCCGCGAAGTTGATGACACCGGCGATCGCATCAGAGCCATACTGCGCGGCGGCGCCGTCCCGCAGGACTTCAACGCGTTGCAGGGCCAGGCCCGGGATCATGCCGACATCGGGGCCGTGGGCGCCATTACCGGCCGCAGGGGCAAAGAACTGGACGAGGGCGGAGCGGTGACGGCGCTTGCCATTGACCAGGACCAGGGTCTGGTCGGGCGCCATGCCGCGCAGCGAGGTCGGGCGGATAAACGCACTGCCATCACCCGTGGCCGGCGTGGCCGTGTAGGACGGGACGAGATTGCGCAGATTGTCCGTCAGGTCGGCGGAGTTGCCCAGCGCATTGAAATCGTCGCGTGAAATAACATCGATCGGAACCGGCGAGTCGGTGGCTGAACGGGCCTGCGTGTTCCGCGAACCCAGAACGGTCAGGATCTCGACATCGGTAGCGGCGGCTTCGTCCTGGGCGAACGCTGTTGTGGAGGCCATTGCGAGGGTCGAGGCAGACGCCATCACCATCAAGGTTGTTTTGAAGGTCTCTGTTTTCATTGTTTCTCCCCTGAGAAATGAGCGGGCAGTGTCTGCCCGCGGCTACATGGTTAACGATGAACTGAGCGACCATGTAGGGCGGTTTCGACGGAGTCAAAACGCGCCAAACGGTTCTGCGGGAATCGAAGGCAGGGTGTGGCGCAAGGCGCACACCCGGCCGTGGGCCCAAATCGTGGCGCGTCCGGGGGCAGCTGTGCCCGTGGTGATGCACTCCGCTCAGTACGCCGTCGGCCCGTTATAGCGCCGCGCCACGCTCTTCCGGGCCAACGCCCTCGCGCTTTTCCAGCTCCACACCGTTGTGAACCAGGCGGGTCATCCAGGGCAGCGGGTTCCGCAGGGCAAAGTGAGCCATGCAGGCGCCTTCGGCTTCCTCGAGCAGTTTCTGGACGGTGGCAGCATCTTCGGGGCTGTCAATCAGGACATGGCTCTCGATGCCCTCACAGGCGCCTTCGGTCGGATAGCCAAGTTCTCGCATGGTCGAGAGATTGGTCTTGAAGCGGATGCGTTGCTCGATCTTCATCGAGGTGATGTCGATCTTGCGCGCGGTCAGGATGTCGCTCAGATGCGTCAGCAGGCAAAAGGCGATACCGGCCGAGAAATACGCCAGCGGCGGCGGAGCGGTGTCGTCTCCGACGGGCTTTTGCTCGTCGCAATAGAGTTTGGCTGGGCTGAAGCCGGGGATGTTGACCTGAACCACGCCGCTTTTTTTCTGCCGCTCATGGGCCTCCGCGACGATA
>JAYZXG010000196.1:0-9135 GCA_036141435.1 Pseudomonadota bacterium
CGAATGAAGCGACGATCATCCTTGCAGGCAAACAGCCCCACATAGGGTCCGCCGAAATTAAGGCCGACCCCGATCGACTGGCCTTCGCCAACCGCGATATCCGCGCCCATGGCGCCCGGCGCCTCGATGAGGCCCAGGGAAACAACTTCGGTGAAGGCCGCGATCACCAGCGCGCCCTTGGCGTGGGCGGCTTCGGAGATGGCCCGCAGACCATGCAGCTGGCCGAACACATCCGGCGTCTGCACGACAACACAGGCGGTGTCGTCGTCGATAGCGTTGATCAGCGCGTCCAGACCACCCAGACCCGGCTCGGTAACCTCGATCTCGACGTCGGAATATTTCGCCAGCGTCTTGGACGCCTCGACATAGTGCGGGTGCACATTGCCGGCCATGACGGCCTTCATGCGGCGCGTGACACGGGCTGCCATCATGACCGCCTCGGCACAGGCCGTGGAGCCGTCATACATGGAGGCATTGGCCACATCCATGCCGGTCAGCTGGGCGACCTGGGTCTGGAATTCAAACAGGGTCTGCAGGGTGCCCTGCGAGATTTCCGGCTGGTACGGCGTATAGGCCGTCAGGAATTCCGAGCGCTGGATCAGGTGATCCACGGTTGACGGGATGTGGTGCTTGTAAGCACCCGCCCCCACAAAGAACGGCACCGATGATGCCGAGACGTTCTTCGCCGACATGGCCGACATGGCACGCTCGACCTGGAGCTCGCCCTGTTTCTTCGGCAGATCGATCAGCCCGTCGAGCCGACCCGCTTCGGGCACGTCGACGAACAGATCATCAATGGAATTGACGCCGATCGCATCGAGCATGTCCTTCCGGTCAGTATCTGTGTGAGGGAGATAACGCATCAGTTTTCCTTGGTGGATTTGATGTATTTGGCGCGGAAGGAAGCCCATCCGCCTGTAACTACGAAAATGGTGGCCACCGGGATCAGTATCGCAGCAGGAGCGGCAACACCCAGCCAGTCAGGGTCACGCATGAACTGCAGAAGCGGCTGGATGAGCTGGATCGCGAGCAGGGTCATCAAGACCCAACCGAGGACATCGAGAACCCGCTCAATCCACTTTCGCTGCCAGGCGAGACGTTCCGGCAGGAACTCCCGCACAAGCGATTGGGTCAGGAACACCGTGACGCTTCCCCAAAGCAGCCACTCCATCAGAGCTCGATCCAGATCACTGATCAGGAACAAGCCGAGGAGAGCCAGACTCCAAAGGGGGAAATATCTGCTCATGCCCCTGATCCTGATCCCACTTATGCGATGTGCGCCTTGTAAGCGGCTTCGTCCATCAGACCTTCCAGCTGGGAGGCGTCGGACAGTTTGAACTTCACGAACCAGCCGCCTGCGGTCGGCTCTTCATTGACCTTGGCCGGCTCGCCTTCCAGCTCGCCATTGACCTCGACGATCTCGCCATCGACCGGCGCGTAGACCTCGGAGGCCGCCTTGACGGACTCAACAACCGCGAACTCGTCGCCCTTGGAGACGGTCTTGCCGACATCCGGCAGCTCGACAAACACCACATCGCCCAGCTGTTCAGCGGCATAGGCCGTGATGCCAACCGTGGCTACATCGCCGTCTACGGTGATCCACTCGTGGTCTTCAGTAAATTTCGTGCTCATGATTTTCCCTTCCCCTGTAAAGAGTTATCCGCGATAGAAATTGTTCGGAACAAACGGCATCTTCGTCACCGTCGCTGCGCGCGCCCGACCGCGCACAATCAGATCGACCTCGGTACCTTCAGCCATGAAGGCGCGGTCGATATAGCCCATGGCAACCGGACCCTCGATGGTCGGGCCGAAGCCGCCAGAGGTCACGATGCCGATGATGTTTCCGTCCTTGTCAGCGATTTCCGCACCCTCGCGGGCCGGCGCGCCCTCGAGGCGCAGGCCGATGCGTTTCTGACAGGTCTTGTCCTGGATTTGCTGGGCGATCACCGCCGCGCCGGGGAAATCACCGCGCTCGCGACGGGTCTTGGCCATGGCCCAGATCAGTGAGGCTTCAACCGGCGTGCGGTTCTCGTCCATGTCGTGGCCGTAAAGGCAAAGACCGGCTTCCAGACGCAGGCTGTCACGCGCGCCGAGACCAATCGCCTCGACCTCGTCCTGGGCCAGCAGCAGCTTGGCGATACGGGTGGCATCCGCCTCCGGGATGGAAATCTCGAAACCGTCCTCGCCCGTATAGCCGGAGCGCGAGATCAGCACCTCGACACCGTCCAGCTCGAACGCGCCGCACTGCATGAACACCATCTCGCAGGCCGCCGGGCAGAGACGCGCCATGACGTCCTTGGCTTCCGGTCCTTGCAGGGCCAGCAGGGCGCGATCCTCGATGCGAGTCAGCGTGCCCTTGCCCGCCGTCGCCGCCTCGATCAGCGCGAAATCCTCGGTCTTGGTGGCCGCATTGACGACCAGGAACAGGCCCTCACCGGCCGGACGCGAGACCATGAGATCGTCGCGGATACCGCCCTTGTCGTTCAGCAGCAGGGTGTATTTCTGTTCGCCGGCCCCGAGGGCGGACAGATCCGCCGTGATCAGCGCTTCCAGCGCGGCCTCGTCACCGACATACCGCGCCTGGCCCATATGGGAAACGTCGAACAGGCCCGCCTTGGCGCGGCAATGCTTGTGCTCGCCCATGATGCCGAGCGGGTACTGGACCGGCATGTCGTAGCCGGCGAACGGCACCATCTTGCCGCCAAGCTCGACGTGCAGGCCATGCAATGGTGTCTTGAGAAGGGTATCGGTCATCAATCGGGTCCTTGCGCAACAGAGATCCGCAAGTGTTGCCACTTGCAGCCGTTGCCCCCGCTGTCCCGATAACCTGAGAGATTCCGCGTCAGATCCGCTTGCCCGGATCGGCGCTTGCTCCGTCGGTGGGATGCCTGCAAACCGCGCGCATCCACTTTCCAGCGTTTGTCTCTTCCGCGGTCCCTTGGCCTGAGCGTTTCCGGGGCGGTTGCGCCTTCGGCGCCGGCTTATTCGCCGGTCTCTCCCGCGGGGAGAAGTGGTCCCGCGACGCCCGGTTTCCCCCGTGCCCCGCGATTGCTGCGGACTCTAGGTTTTCGCGGCCCGGAGTCAATCGCCCAGGACCGTTATTCTCCCATCGGCATCAGTGACAGGCACGCGCCCAATGCGCCCTGCAGGATTTCCCCGAAACGGGCCTGTTCCTCGGCCGGCAGGGCCGCCGCTTCGGACTGGGCGGTTGAGCGCGCCAGCTCCCAGTCCGGCAACAGGCTCTGCTGCTGGATGGCGCCCTGTCCGCCGAACGCGAAAATGCGGTGAATGGCCGGCCCGCCATCCGCCTTGATGCGGGTATCCATGCAGCCACAGAAGGGCGCATAGTCTGCCGGCTCTCCGCGGCCATTATTGTTTACCTGCTGGACCTGGCAGGAATGCTGGAGCAAGCGGGACATCTCTGCCTCGCCCGAGGGAAGCGCGGCGGGCTGGATTAAAATACTGGCAATAAGCGATGCGATCATGTCGACCTCTCGGTGGTTTGCCGACAGAATAGCGCGAAACCACAAACCGCATCTCCCCTGATCAGGGGACTACATCCGCTCTGGCGCTTCCATGCCCAGCAGGTGCAGGCAAAGCTCAAGCTGTTTGAGCGTTGCCTGGGCCAGGGCCAGGCGCGAGGCCTTGGTGGCATCCTCATCCGCGCCGAGGATCGGACAGGCGGCGTAGAATTTCGAGAAGGCCTGGGCCAGGGTGAAGGCGTGATCACAGATCGCGTTCGGCGCCCGGTTTTCGCACGCCTGGTCCAGGGCCGTGCCGAAGGCATCGAGTGCCAGGACCAGATCGGTTTCTTCCTGGGTGCCGACGAGGATCGCACCGGGTGCAACACCCTCGCGTTCGGCCTTGCGCATCAACGATTTCACGCGCACCGCAGCATACAGCAGGTAGGGACCGGTCTTGCCTTCGAAACTGGTGAAACGGTCCAGGTCAAAGACATAATTGGTCGTGCGGTAGTTTTGCAGGTCCGCGAACTTGATCGCGGCCAGGCCCACCATTCGGGCCACATTGGCGCGTTCCTCTTCGGTCGCATCGGCTGCGAGGCCGGCTTCCTTGAGACGCTCACCAGCGCGTTCAATGGCGGATGAAATCAGGTCCGCAAGACGGAAGGTTCCGCCGTCACGGGTCCGCAGGCGTTTGCCATCCTTGCCGTTGACCGTTCCGAATTTCACGTGCTCCAGCGCGCCCTCGGCGGCCAGCCCGGCCTTGGCGGCAGCCCGGAAAACCTGTTCGAAATGATCCGACTGCGCCAGGTCGACGACGTAGAGCGTCAGGTCCGGCGCCACCGTGTTCTTGCGGTCCAGGATCGTGGCCAGGTCGGTCGTGCCGTAAAGCGATGCACCGCCCGAGGTCACCAGGATCAGCGGCGCCAGTTCCTTCTTGTCGCCCTCGCGCGCAACCCGCACGACCCAGGCGCCCTCGCTCTCCTCGGCCACGCCGCGATCCTTGAAGTCCTGCACAAGGCCCGGGATCAGCGGATCAACATCGCTTTCACCCTTCCAGAGATCGAAATGCACACCGAGATCGCCGAAATCCTTTTTCAGGGCGGCGACAGAGACATCGATGAAATGGCGCAGCAGCGCGCGATAGCCCGGGCGTCCGGCCTGCAGCTCAGCGGTCGCAGCGCGCGAAACCTCGAGGCGGTCCGCATCCGACTTGGCCTTGTTGGAGGCCTGCGGATAGAGCCGTGCGAGATCCTCGATATTCACCGGCGGCTCGGACGGATAACCCTCCGTCACATCCGCGTCGAAATAGACGAGGTCCGGCTGTTCCTCGGCCAACTCGGTAATCAGGTGCCCCATCTGCAGGCCCCAATCGCCCAGATGGATGTCGGAGACCACGTCATCGCCGCGGAAACGCAGGAGCCGCTGCAGGCTGTCACCGAGGACGGAAGACCGCAGATGGCCGACATGCATCGGCTTGGCGACATTCGGACCACCAAAATCGATCATGACCGTGCGCGGCATTTCGGTTTTCGCGGCGCCGGCGCGTTCATCAGCGGCGATCTCGGCCGCACGTGCGGTGATGGCATCGGCTGACGGGCGCAGGTTGAGGAAACCCGGCCCGGCAATCTCGACCTTTTCAATCAACGCATTGCCGGCCAGCGCATCGACGACACCCTGGGCGATCTCGCGCGGGTTTTTCTTGGCCTGCTTGGCCGCCGGCATCGCGCCATTGCACTGATAGGGGAAGACTTCCGGGTTCTGCTTGGACGGGCTCACACGGCCCAGCTCCCGCGGAAGCTCAAGAGAAGCGAACGCGTCGCCCAGCACCGTGCCGAGCTGATCAGCAATTGAAGGCATGAATTCTAGTCCTGGCCAGCAGCGACGCGGAAACGCCGTCCACTGCGATTGAAAGCGATCTGCTCGTCGGTCAGTTCGAAGCCCACCAGGATTTCGAAATTGCCGCCGGACGTGGTCGGGGTCGCGCGCGGAATGGAAATCGCTTCGACGCGCTCGGTGCGGAAGACACGGTCCTCGCCGGAACCGAAACGTACACGGATCGGGAAAGCTTCTTTCTCGATCATGCCCATGTCGCGTCGGGTGACGGCGACAAAATACTCATAGGTGTTTTCAGAGCCTGCAGCCGCCGGGCCGCGGCCGAAACCCAGATCAATCTCCAGATTGGCCAGGATCGGACGGTCGCCATAATAGCTGCACAGGGAGCGCACGGCGAGAATTTCACCGGTAAAGCCAACATTTTCGTAGACGATGTCGCCTTCGAGCTCCACATAACGGTGAGCGTCATGCAGGGCGAACGCCGTTGGGCACGGACCAATATTGGGCTCACCGGTTTCAAGGATGTTCTCGACTGTAGAACAACCGGCAAGAAGAGATCCGACCGCGGCAACAAGGGCAATAGAACGCATTGTGCGACACCTGACTTCACTAGAGTGACTGGCACTGGATAGCACGCAGCCGAATTGTTAGGACGGTCATACGATGCGCAGCGCAAGTCCGCAACGGCATCACTGAAGGAGAATGCGATTTCATGAGTGCGACGCGACAGCCTCTTACGGTTTTACTGGCCGCTCCACGCGGGTTTTGCGCCGGTGTGGACCGCGCCATCCAGATTGTTGAAGGCGCCCTCGACAAGTTCGGGGCCCCCGTCTATGTGCGCCATGAAATCGTGCACAATCGCCACGTCGTGGAACGGCTGGAGGGCATGGGCGCGATTTTCGTGGAGGAGCTGGACCAGTGTCCTGATGACCGGCCGGTCGTCTTCTCCGCCCACGGCGTGCCCAAGAGTGTCCCGGCCGAAGCGGCCCGGCGTGACATGATCTATGTCGATGCCACCTGCCCTCTGGTCTCCAAGGTCCATGTCGAGGCCCAGCGCCATTTCAACAATGGCCACGACGTCGTCCTGATCGGTCATGCCGGCCACCCGGAAGTCATCGGAACGATGGGACAATTGCCCGATGGGGCAATCACGCTGGTGGAGACGGTCGAGGATGTCGACCAGCTGGAGCCGCGCGATCCCGGCAAGCTCGCCTTCGTCACCCAGACCACGCTGTCCGTGGATGACACCTCCGCCATCGTCGATCGTCTGCAGGCCCGCTTCCCCGCCATCGCGGCGCCCCACAAGGAAGACATCTGCTACGCCACCACCAATCGCCAGAGCGCGGTCAAGCAGATGGCGGATCGCTGCGACAAGGTCTTCGTGATCGGCGCGCCGAACTCCTCCAATTCCGTTCGCCTGGTCGAGGTTGCCGAACGCGCGGGCGTCAGGAGCGCAGAACTGGTGGCGTCCGCCAGCGATGTCGACTGGAGCCAGCTGGGCGATATCAGGACCGTGGGCATCACCGCCGGTGCGTCCGCTCCGGAAGAACTTGTCCAGGGTCTGATCAATGGCTTCCGGGAACGCTTCGATGTGTCGCTCGAGGAATTGGTGGTGACCCGGGAAAACGTCGAGTTCAAGCTGCCGCGGATCCTGGTCGAGGAGACCGACAATGCCTGAGAACAAGACCCAGCCGACACACGTCTTACCGCGCGAATTCATCGCCCGTGTTGAACACCCCACCCGCCGCGCGGATGCGCTGGTCCTGCTGGAGTTGATGGAAAAGATCACCGGCTGGGACGCCACCATGTGGGGCCCGTCCATCATCGGCTTCGGGGCGTACAAGTACCAGACGGCCGACAAGAAATGGCATGAGTTCATGCGCACGGGCTTCTCTCCGCGCAAGGCCAACCTGGTGTGTTACATCATGCCCGGCTACACCAATTTCGACCCCATCCTGGAGCGGCTGGGCAAACACAAGCTTGGGAAGTCCTGCCTTTATCTCAACAAGCTGGCGGATGTGGACATGGATGTCCTGGAAGAACTGATCCGCGCCGGGCTGGACGATATGGAAAAGAAATATCCGCTGTGAGCACCATCACAATTCACACTGACGGCGCCTGTTCGGGAAACCCTGGTCCGGGCGGCTGGGGCGCGATCCTGGAATGGAACGGCCATCGCAAGGAATTGCATGGTGGCGCGCGCGATACGACGAATAATCGCATGGAGATGCAGGCGGCAATCGAGGCGTTGAAAGCCCTGAAAAAGCCCGGACGCTCGGTGATCCTGATTACCGACAGCGTCTATCTGCGCGACGGCATCACCAAGTGGATCCATGGCTGGAAAAAGCGCAACTGGAAAACCGCCGACAAGAAGCCGGTCAAGAATGTCGACTTGTGGCAGGAACTGGAAGCGTTGACGCAGGCGCACGACATCGAGTGGCGCTGGGTTAAGGGACATGCCGGCGATCCCGGTAATGAGCGGGCGGACGAACTCGCCCGGCTCGGCATCAGTGAACTGGACTAGGGCCTGGATGTAGCCGACCCGCCCGCGGGCTGCAGAACAGCGAGAACTTCGGACAGGTTGAGCGGTTTGGACAGATACCCGCTCGCACCCGCCTCGAGGTATTTTTCCTTGGCGCCCCGCGTGGCGTCTGCGGTCACGGCAAAGATCGGAATGTCCGAATAGGCCGTCGAAGACGCCCGGATCTGCCGAATGGCCTCTTCACCGGACATGACCGGCATCTGGATATCCATCAGCACGGCATCAAAGTCACCGGCTTCCAGCGCATCAATGGCTTCGCGACCATTGCCCGCTGTCACCACTTCATACCCGGCGCCCTTGAGCAGGGCTTTGGCCACAATCAGATTGGTCGCAACATCATCCGCGACGAGAATCCGGCGCGACCGGTTCTGCTCGGAGTTCGCTGCGACGGAAACATCAGCACCGGATCCGGCGTCCTCGGGTGAAACATCGACGCGCGGCAGCGGCAGCTCGAACCAGAAGCGTGCCCCCTCGCCCAGCTCGCTGTCCACGCCGATCGTGCCGCCCGCCAGCGCCACGATTTCGCTGCAGATGGCCAGTCCCAGTCCACTGCCGCCATGTTCGCGGGTGGCACTGCCATCGACCTGGGCAAACCGGCCAAAGATATGATCGCATTGATCCGCAGGGATGCCGGGCCCGGTATCCTCGACCTCGAACCTGACCCAGCCGGGCTTCGGCTGGTTGACCGCAAGATGCACGGATCCGGTCGAGGTGAACTTTACGGCATTGCCAACAAGATTGATCAGCACCTGGCGAATGCGTTTCTCATCGCCGCGAACCTGGCTCGGGAGTGCGGGGTCCCGCGCGATGCTGAGATCAAGGGATTTATCGGCAGCGATACCCGACAGCATATCCACCACCGCCTGGCTCGTTTCACGGATATCGAACGGCTCATCACCCAGCTCGAAGGCTCCGGCCTCGATCTTGGAGATGTCGAGAATATCCTCGATCAGGTCCAGCAGGGCCCGCCCCGAGCTCTCGAGTGTGTCGACAAAACGCGCCTGCTTGTCGTTCAACTCCGTCATACCAAGCAGTTGGGTCATGCCCAGAACACCATTGAGCGGCGTCCGAATCTCGTGACTCATATTGGCGAGGACCTGGGATTTTGCGAGATTGGCTTCTTCCGCTTCCTGGCGGCGGCGCTCGAGCTCTTCACGCGCCGCAACCGCCGCCGGCATGTCGAAATTGAGACCGCTGAAGACCATTTCGCCGTCAACGCCCTCGCGCAGGATCCCCTGGGAGCGGATATGGCGATAACCGCCATCATCGAGGTCGATACGGTATTGAACGTCATAA
>JAYZXG010000197.1:0-2996 GCA_036141435.1 Pseudomonadota bacterium
GGCCTGGTGCTGGTTCTCATTTGCGTCGCGACACCTATCTTGTCAGTCAGGCGCGCCGAACCGGTGGCGCTCAAGCACGAGCCGAAGGAGAGCGAGAATGCCAAGACTGAGTGAAGCCGAGATCGCCCGGCTGCGCGAGACGCTGAGCCCGGAAGAAGATGCCATCGCCTTTTCCGAGGGCACGGAATACGCCTTCTCCCACCCGCTCTATACGGAAAAACGCGCGGGCGAGTATCACTGCACGGTGTGCGGTGAATTCCTCTTTGCCGCCAATGACAAGTACGAATCCGGCTCCGGCTGGCCCTCCTTCTCCCAGGTCGCGCGCCAGGGCGCGGTGGAGACCAAGGAGGACCTGAAACTGGCACTGCCGCGGACCGAAGTGCATTGTGCCAATTGCGGCGCGCATCTGGGCCATGTCTTCCCCGACGGACCCGGCCCGGACGGATTGCGCTATTGCATCAACGGAACTGTTCTGAATTTTCGCCCTGAGACGGAGTGACCCGGTCTCGTGGCCAGGGGAGAGTAAAGTGACACACAGATTATCGACGACCATGCTCAGGGGCGTGGTGACCGGCTTTGCCGCCGTCACCCTGGCCGCCTGCAGCCAGGAGACTTCCATGAACGAAGAGACACCAGCAACGGCCACCTCCGCCCTCATCGAGCGCGCCCGGGGGCTGGAAGCGCCGCAGGTGGAACAGCGCCCGGTGACCATTGAACAGGTCGGTTTCACGCGAGTGGACGAGTACCAGTGGATCAAGGACGAGAACTGGCAGCAGGTCATGCGCGAGCCTGAGACGCTGCAGGAAGACATCCGCGCCGTGCTGGACGCCGAAAACGCCTATCTCGACGCTGTCATGGAGCCGACCGAGGCGCTGCAGGAGCGGATTTTCCAGGAGATCCGCGGTCGCATCAAGGAAGACGACAGCTCGGTCCCGCAGCCGCACGGCAGCTATGAATACTTCACCCGCTATCGTGAAGGCGGCCAGTATCCGGTCTTCTCGCGCCGTCCGATCGATCCGGAAACCGGTGAACCGGCCGGCGAGGAAGAGATCCTCATCGATGGTGATGCCGAGGCGGGTGATTTCGAGTATCTCGATTTCGGCACGGTCGAGCACAGCCCGAACCATGAGTTCGTGGCCTATGCCGTCGATACGCGCGGTTCGGAATACTATGAGATCATCATCCGCGAAGTCGCCACCGGCGCGGTCATCGCCACGCTGACGGATGAGAGCACGGGCGATTTTGTCTGGGCCAATGACAGCTCTACCCTCTACTGGGTGTGGCGCGATGATAATGGCCGCTCCAAGCGCGTCTATCGCCAGAACCGCAATGGCGGCACGTCCGAGCTGATCTATGACGAGGAAGATCCGGGCTTCTTTGTCAGCGTCGGTTCGTCTGACGGCGAGAACTACATCGTCATCAATGCCGGCGGTCACACCTCCAACGAGATCCGCGTCATTGACGCGGCCGATCCGGCCGGCGAGCCGGTACTGATCGCGGCGCGTGAAGAGGGTGTGGAATACTATCTCACCGAAGCCACGGACCGTTTCTACTTCCGCACCAATGCGGACGGGGCCGTCGACTTCAAGATTGTCTCTGCGCCGCTGGACAATCCGGGCCGGGAGAACTGGGAAGACTTTGTCGCCCACCGTCCGGGCGTGCTGGTCAATGGTGTCATCGGCTTTGAGGACTGGCTGGTGCGTTCCGAGCGTGAAAACGCCCTGCCGCGCATTGTCGTGCATGAATACGCCACCGGCGAGGAGCACGAGATCGCCTTCGAGGAAGAGGCCTATTCGCTGGGCATGTCAGGCGGCTACGAGTTCGCCGTCGACCGACTGCGCTTCTCCTATGAAAGCCCGTCCACGCCGGAAGAGACCTATGACTACAACATGCGCTCGCGCGAGCGCGTGCTGCGCAAGCGCCAGGAAGTCCCCTCCGGACACAATCCGGACGACTATGTCGTACGCCGCATCATGGCGCCCGGTCATGATGGCGTGGAGATCCCGGTCACCATCCTGCATCACCGCGACACGCCCATCGACGGCACAGCGCCGCTGATGCTCTATGGCTACGGCTCCTATGGCATCACCATCCCGGCCAGCTTCCGCGTCACCCCGCTCTCGCTGGCGGATCGCGGCATGGTCTATGCCATCGCCCATATCCGTGGCTCCATGGCGCGCGGCTACCAGTGGTATCTGGACGGCAAGCTCGAGCTGAAGATGAACACTTTCCGCGACTTCGTCTCGGCCGGTGAAGCGCTGGCTGCTGAGGGTTACACCTCGCGCGGCAATATCGTCGCCTATGGCGGCTCGGCCGGCGGCCTCCTGGTCGGTGCTGCGGTCAATCTGCAGCCGGACCTGTTTGCCGGTGCCATTGCGGCGGTGCCGTTCGTGGATGTGATCAACACCATGTCCGACGCCGAACTGCCGCTGACCCCGCCGGAATGGCCGGAATGGGGCAATCCGATCGAGAGCGCCGAGGATTACCAGACGATGATCGCGTACAGCCCGTACGACCAGATCACCGAGACGGCCTATCCGCACATCCTGGCCACCGGTGGCCTGACCGACCCGCGCGTGACCTATTGGGAGCCGACCAAATACGTCGCCCGCATGCGCGATCGCCGCACCGATGACGGTCTCACCCTCTTGAAGATGAATCTGGGTGCCGGCCATGGTGGCGCCTCCGGCCGTTTCGACAGCCTGCGCGAAACCGCCCTCAACTGGGCCTTCGCCCTGATGGTCACCGGCCTCGCCGATGCCGAGGTCGAGGCCATCGCCGCGGAGTGATTGAGCTCCAGAGCTTTCAAGACAGGCGCGGGCTGAAAGGTCCGCGCCTTTTTTGTTCGCTGCGCTCACGCCCCCTCACCCTCGCTTCGCTCGACCTCTCCCCCGAGGGAGAGGGATACATCAGCGCTGAACCAAACTCCCGTGACCCGCATCACATCTTGCGCATACCAGCCTTCACTTGATTTTTGCGCCACATCGGCGCATCAC
>JAYZXG010000198.1:0-3103 GCA_036141435.1 Pseudomonadota bacterium
GGTCACATAATCCGCACGATAGAGCTCGTGCCCGCCCGCATCATAGATGGTGCGCGTGATCAGGATCTCGCCCTGCTGGGCACAGCGCGTGGTGCCACGCTGGCTGAGCGCTTCAACGCCGTCCGGGGCCCAGCTGACAGAGATATCAAGCGCGCACAGATCAACATCGTCCGCGAGGGCGGTCTCGGCGGCCGGTTCGGGTTCGGCCGGTTCGGCCGCTGCGGCCGGAGCCGGCTCGGGCTGGGGTTCAGGGGCAGGTGCCGGCGGCTCTGGCGTCGGCGCAGTCTCCTGCACGGGATCACAGGCACCCAGCGCAAGGGCAGAGACGGACAGGATAACGAACCGGTTCATGACATTCCCCATTTCGACCTGCGGTTAAATCACCACGGAATCACGCGCCTGTCACGCCGGTTTCGGCCCGTTTCCGGCGCTAAATTGCCGCGCCGCGCATCCAAGAGCCCGGGCACAGGCATCTGTGTGGGCAAGGGATAGATCAAGAAGGGATACTTCATGAAAACGATGATTGCCGCGCTGGTCGCGACCGTGAGCCTGTCGGCCGCTGTGATGGCGCAAGAGCCGGCCTTTGACCGCGCACGCGACAACACCCCCGTGCTGGATTTCTCCGGCGTGCAGAGCGCGCTGGCGGGCGGCGCGACCGAGGTGCTTGTGCTGGGCACGCCACATCTCAACGGCATGCGCGACGAGATCCCGCTGGCGGATCTCGCGCTGCTTCTCGATCGACTGGAAGCCTTCGCGCCCGACCTCATCGCCATCGAAACGGCGGCCCTGTTCAATTGCGATATCGTGCGCCGCTATGCGGAGATCTATGAAGGTGTGGCCGATCGCTACTGCATCGATCCGACACCGGCCCTGGCGGGGTTGAACCTCGACCCGGTCGCGGCCCGCATCGCGCTGTATGAGACGCTGCGGAACCTGCCGGACACGCTGGAGCCGGCCCAGCGCCGGCGGCTCGCCGCCCTGTTTTATGCAACCGACGACGCCAATTCCGCAGCCCTGCAGTGGATGCACCTTGCGCCGGACGAGCGCGTTGAGGGCAATGGCGTGAATGCGGACCTGGTGCAACGGCTCAACCAGCGCCTGGGCTCGCATAATGAGACCGTCTCCATTGCGGCCGTGCTGGGCGAACGACTGGGGCATGAGCGCCTGCACCCGATGGATGATCGCATGTCCCAGATTGCCTACGTCTTCTCGGGCGAGGCCCTGAGCCCGACCCTGCGCGAGATGTGGCAGCAAGACCCGGTAGGCATGGGCCCGATCCGGCAAGCCCTGGCCGAGACGCTGGGCAGCCCCGAGGCCGTGCTGGCCTATTACCGCGAACTCAATAGCGCGGCCTTCCAGCGCGGCACCGTCGACAGCGATTTCGGGCCGGCCGCGCAGAACTCCGCCAACGACAATATCACCCGCCACTATCTCGCCTGGTGGCAGGCCCGCGGCCTGCACATGGCCGGCAATGTCATGAGTGCGGCCGCGGCTGAACCCGGCGCGCGGATTCTGGTTATCGTGGGGGCCTCGCACAAATCCTATTTCGAGGCCTATCTGGACCAGATGCACGATATCCAACTGGTCGATCTGGACACCGTCCTGCACGACTAGACACGGCCCACTGGCCGCCTGCCCGCCTCCGGACTAGCATCTGCGGATCGAATCTGGAGGCAGGGCATGGAAAACTTCACGCCATGGAGCGCGCTGGCGGGTGGCGCGTTGATCGGACTGGCCACAGTCCTCTTGATGTTCGCCAATGGGCGCATCGCCGGGATCAGCGGCATTCTGGGCGGACTGCTCAGCCGCCCGACCGGCGACAGCGCCTGGCGGCTCTGGTTTATCGGCGGCATGCTGGTCGCGCCGCTGCTGGTCACGCTGGCCCGTGGCTCGGCACCTGATTTCGTCCTGCAGGCCGACTGGTGGGCCGTCATCCTCGGCGGATTGCTGGTCGGGGTCGGAACGCGCCTCGGCTCGGGATGTACATCCGGACATGGCGTCTGTGGCCTGTCGCGACTGTCCCTGCGCTCGCTCGCTGCCGTGGGAATTTTCATGGCCGCTGGCATGGTCACGGTCACCGTCCTGCGCCTGGCCCTGGGAGGTTGATATGAACCGCAATCTCGCCGCTGGCCTCTCAGGCCTCGTCTTTGGCATCGGCCTCACAGTCTCGCAGATGGTCAATCCGGCCAAGGTTCTTGCCTTTCTCGACATTCTCGGAGACTGGGACCCCAGCCTGATGTTCGTGATGGGCGGTGCCCTGCTGGTCACTGCAGGCGGCTACCGGCTGGCCTGGATGCGCCCCGCTCCGCTCTACGCCGAGCGCTTCCAGGTCCCGACCGATACATCCATCGACCGCAAGCTGGCCCTGGGAGCCGTGATGTTCGGAGCGGGCTGGGGTCTGGTCGGCTTGTGCCCCGGCCCTGCCATTGCAGCGCTGACGCTGGGCGGCCCGAAGATCTGGGTCTTCATGCTGGCCATGCTGGCGGGCATGCTGATCCATCTGAAAACGCCGATCGGCAAATGGGTCGAGGCGTGAAGCGGCCGTCGGGGGCCGCGGCCCGTGGCGCGCAATGTCGATAATGCAAAAAATTCTGTGGCCTGGCCGGCGGATGTGCTGCGCGGTTGAAGCGTGAAATTTCTCCATGCCTTGAAGGCGTTAGCGGGAAACCGGCAGCACCCCGACGTTTAGCCACAAATTTTTCCTATTAATTTCATCAATTTACCTCGAGGGATTTAGCGCTCGAGCAAGACCCGGCGCGTTTCCATGGCGAGGTGGAGCGAATTCGCGCTCCAGCTTGCAGAGGGAAACACATGAAGCCAGAGGCACGCCCCCCCAAGGCCCAGGTCGTTGTGTTTGCATCCCAGAAAGGCGGGTCCGGCAAGACGACTGTCTCCGCCCACGTCGCAGTTGAAGCCCAACAAAACGGCGCCGGACCCGTCGCAATCATCGATACGGATCCACAAGGCTCGATGGCCAAGTGGTGGAATGCGCGCGAGGCTCACGAACCGGCTTTTGCCCACGTCTCGGTTCCCGACCTCGCGCGTGACATCGATGCGCTCAGCGATGCCGGATACAAGCTGATCATCATCGATACCCCACCCG
>JAYZXG010000199.1:0-7747 GCA_036141435.1 Pseudomonadota bacterium
ACAGCCCTGAAACGGACTTGCCTGCGCGGCAATCACGAACAGACGCTCCTGACATTTCTGACCGATCACACAATCGGGCCCGACTGGGGTAAATACGGAGGCATTGAAACGCTCGCCTCCTATGGAGTGAGCCCGCCCCGGAAGCGGACACGGGCCGAGGACTGGATTGCCTGTCAGCAGGCCCTGCGCGACGCCATACCCGCCGAACACATCGCCTTTCTGGAGAATTTGCCGGTGCAGGCGGATCGCGAACCCTACCTGTTTGTGCACGCCGGTATCGATCCGGACAAAGCCCTGGCGGACCAGTCGAGCAAGACCATGATGTGGATCCGGGAACCATTCCTCAGTTTCAATGGCCGGCTGGAGCGGTTTGTCGTGCATGGCCATTCGGCCAACAAGAAGCCGACCCGCAAGCGCTACCGGCTGGGCATTGATACAGGCGCCTACATCACCAACACGCTGACTGCACTTCGTATCGGGAAAGGCAAGGCACGGCTGATCCAGAGCTAGCCCCGCCGCCTCAATCTGGCCTTGTCTGCCACACAATCACCCAATTGGGTTAATGTCGCATTCAGCGCCCCTGCTAGAATTTCACACTCTGTTAATTCATGCAGCTGGGGCAGTACGGCGTGGCGGATTTCTATCTGGATAACAGAGGTGTTGTTGAGCGCGACGAGTCCGTTGCAACAGACACGACATTCACCATTCTCGGCGTTGCCATAACCGCGACCTCACTGGACCGCGCAGCGCGCACCCTGGAAGGTTGGGCCGGCGACAAGCTCGGACGATTTGTGTGTATCCGCGACACGCCCAGCCTCGTGCACGCCCAGGATGATGCCGGCTTCAAGGCCTTGCACAGCGAGGCGGCCATGGTGACCCCTGACGGGGCACCGCTGGCACTGATCGGCTGGTTGCGCGGTCATGATGTCCGCCGCACCTGTGGCCCGGACCTGTTCGACCTGATGATGTCCCGCTCGGCGCAGAATGGTCTGAAACACTATTTCTACGGGGGCAAGGACGGCGTTGCGGAGACCCTGAGGCGCCGCATGGAAACGAAGTATCCAGGCGTCCGGATCGTTGGCACGGAATGCCCGCCCTTCCGTCAGCCCACCCAGGAAGAAGAGCGCGAAACCATTGACCGGATCGTCGCCTCGGGTGCCGATATCGTCTGGGTCGGCCTGTCATCGCCCAAACAGGAGTTCTGGATGGCGCGCAATCGTGACAAGCTTCCCGCGACGCTCATCGGCGTGGGCGCAGCATTCGACTTCCATTCCGGCGAAGTCGCGCGCGCGCCCAGGTGGATGCAGAAATCAATGCTGGAATGGCTGCACCGGCTGTGCACGGAACCCAGGCGCCTGTGGCGTCGGTATTTGATACTGGCCCCGAGATTCGTCATTCTGGCAGGACTGGAAACGCTTCTGGCGGCACGGCTCTGGCGACGGCGCAGAACGACCGCTTCGTGAGGACACGATCACCGTGCTGACAAGACCGTGCTGACAAGACTCTGGGGCCTGGCCCGGCAATATCGGGACATGAACTGGTCGCTGATCGACCAGGCGATGGTTTCGGGATCGAATTTCCTGACCGCCATCCTGATCGCCCGCGCCCTCGGGCTCGAGGGCTTTGGCATCTATACCCTCATCTGGCTGATTGCAGTGTTCATCCAGAACCTGCAACACGCGCTCATCAATACGCCGCTCCTGACCTATGGCGCTCGCGCCGACGCTACTGACCGCCCGACTCTGCTCGGCGTTGTCATCACCCGCCAGCTGGTGTTTTCAGGCGCATCGACCCTGCTCACCTTTGTGACCATGGTCGGGGCGATGGCCGCGCAAAACATGCCCAATATCGCGATGGCTGCCGCGCTCTCGGCCTGCGTCGCCGCGTGCCAGTGGCAGGACTTCTTCCGCCGCTTGTATTTCACGGTCGAAAAGCCGTTTGTCGGAACCTTGATCGACGCCGTGCGCTATCTGGGCCAGCCGCTCATTCTCCTCGGTTTTCTCGTTTTTGCCGACGGAAATATCTCCGTCACCCTGGTGCTCTGGATCACGGCACTCGTCGCCAGCCTGAGCTGTTTCGCCGCCTTGCTGGACCTGCCGCACATCGACGCGCCGGGTCGCGCTTTCGACGCCATCAATGATCAGCACTGGGAGTTCGGCAAGTGGATGGCGGGCACCGCAGTGCTGCAATGGATCGCACTCAATATCTTCACCTTGCTGTCCGGTGCGCTGCTCGGTCCCGCCTATGCCGGCGCGCTTCGGGCGGCGCAGTCCCTGCTCGGCATCCTCCATATTCCCTTCTTCGCACTGGATAACTTCCTGCCCGCAAGAGGCATCAAAAAGCTGCGCGATCAGGGCCGCGACGGGCTGAACGAGATGCTGAACACCTACCTGGTCGTCGGCACGGCGGCGGTTTCAGCTGTCGCGGCAATCTTCTTTGTCGCGCCGGAGTTCTGGCTGGGCCTGGTATTCGGCGATGAGTTCACACAGCACGCCAACGTCCTGCGTTGGTACGGGGTGATCTATGTCGTCTACTACATCAACCTGATCTACAGGTTCGGCCTGCGCATCCTGGAACAGACACGCGCGATCTTTCTCGGCTATGTCGTGGCGGTCGGAGCGCTGGCCATCGCGGCTTATCCGCTATTGCTGCATCTTGGCCTGACCGGCGCCATTATCGGGCTGACCGCCGTGCCGCTGATCCACCTGGCCGTCCTGCTGCCGGGATACCGGCGAGCGGTGAAGCTCTCGGCGGCCACGCCATGACACCGTCGCAGCCAGGATACTCCTCGCGCCTGCTCGGCCTGGTCGCCCTGATGGCCATCCCGGTCTTCTTCTACGCCAAGAGCTTTGACCTCGTGCGACCGCTGGGAACGCTGCCCCTGCTGGTCTGCCTCGCGCTATGCCTTGCCGGCACGGTGCTGATGCGGCGCCTTTACACCAACTGGATCTACCTGGTCTTCATTGCCTATAGCGGGTTCGTGCTCTTGCTGTCCCTTTGGGAGATGATGCCCGAAGCCTGGACGCGGTATCACGACAACGCGGCAGCGGTCCGGCACTGGCTGGCCATCCCGTCGCTTGCCCTGGCGACCACCCTCTTCGTCGGCCTGTTTACCCGCTACCGCAACCTGATCGTCCGGCGGGCGCTGGCTCTCACGGTATTTTTCTACCTCTATGAACAAGGCGTTCTCTACCTGCTGGGCGAAGACTTCTACTGGCTGATGTATGACGTCAAAAACCAGTCGATGGCGACCACCCTGACGCTGATCATCTTCCTGTTTCGCGAGCGGCGCCCGCTGTGGATGGATCTGGGACTGATCTGCATCTACCTGCTGATGGCCGCCTCCTCCTCGCATCAGATTCTCGCGCTTGCGCTGCTCGCCCTGCGGATTTCCCCGCGGGAAAACTGGGTGGTCATCAGCGTGTCAGCCACGATCGCGCTGATGCTGATCCTGGCGCCGATGTTTGCAGCAGACCTCTGGTCGGTCGACCGCAATGCCGCTGTGCGCGCCATCATGTGGCGCGATGCCGTGGACGCCCTTGTCCAGTCCAACGGGGTCGGTGTCGGCTTTGGCACAGAGTATATTCGCAACCAGTTCTATGCGCTTGGGCTGGGTGACTGGCAGCTGGTCTCCGAGGGCGGCGATGCCCGACTGTTCCTGAGCACCCATAGCGCCATCTACGACATGGCTATCCGCCTCGGCATTCCCGGCATCGTGCTGGCTGGCAGCTGGATCGCCTCCATTGCCCTGGCTCCGCGCGGGTTGAGCGCCATCGGTCGCAAGACCTACACCGCGCTGTCCTGCTGCTTCATCATATTCGCCGCGTTCAATCCGGTCCTGAATGCCTTCAACATCATTTTCGGCGGGGCCATGGTCCTGGCGTGGATGCAGGTCATCGCGGCCGAGGCCAGGCAGGCAAGACAACAGGGCCCAATCGCCAGGCCGAGTTCATTGCCGGTTCAGGCAAGCGGCTGATAATCCTGGATACAGGCTGCATCCAGACGCAGGGAGGGGAAGATGACACGATTGTTGATACTCAGGGTTTTCGCTTTGCTGGCCATGGCAAGCGCGTCCATTTTCGCTCCGTCCGCCACGGCTCAGCCCTCTGACAGCCAGCCCGTCTATGTGCTGGGGTCCGGCGATCAGATCAGCGTCACCGTCTTTGACGAACCCTCCCTGTCGGGCCAGTTCCAGGTCGACGGGACGGGCGCGGTGTCACTGCCGTTGATCGGACAGGTCCAGGCCGGCGGTTTGACGGTTCCGCAATTCGAGGACGCGATCGAAGCGGCTTTTCTTGACGGCTATCTCAACCATCCGCGGGTCAATGTTCAGGTGCTGAACTACCGCCCCTATTACATTCTCGGCGAGGTCCAGACCGCGGGCGAGTATCCCTATACCGACGGGCTGACGGTGCTCAATGCGGTCGCCACCGCCGGCGGCTTCACCTATCGCGCCCGGCAGAGTGTCGTCTTCATCAAGCGCGCCGGTGACGCAGAGTTCGAACAGGTTCGCCTTTCGGCCTCCACTCCCGTACAGCCAGGTGATACGATCCGGATCGCAGAACGTTTCTTCTAGACATCGGACCGGGAGTCCTCATGTCGCGTCGCGCTCCGTCGCTTGCAGCATCGCTGGTCTGGGCATCGCCATTGGCGGTGCCCCTTGCGACTGTGCCCTTGTATGGCGGCGACACGCCGGCTGCGGCCCTGGCGCTGTCCGCGACGGCCTTCCTGCTGGCGGCGGTCACGGTCATCTTCTCCCCTCAACGCCCCATGCAATTGCCGCTGATCGCCGCATTTATCTTTGTGGCCTTCATCGGCTTTGCCCGGTTCCAGGGCTGGCTGTCGTCAGGCGCACACGAATACGCCGCACTCGGCGCCTGTGGTGCGCTCTGCCTGATCGGCTATCTCGCGGGCCATAACGGACGCCTGGTCGAACGGCTCTGGCAGTGGAGCCTGTGGGCGGGCGGCGCACTGGCCATCGCCGCCTTTCTCGATTTTGCTCTGGAGCCCGATCTCAGTTTCGGGCGCGCGCGCCCCTACCACACAGAGCGCCTGGCAGCGCCCTTCCTTTCGGCAAACACAGCGGCAACCTTCTACGGCATCATCACTGTCATGGCATCGGCGGAGCTGAGCCGAATACTCTCGGCGCCGGCAGACCATCCGCTGAAGACCGTTGAACAGATCGTTGTGCGCGGACTTTTCCCGACAACCTTCCTGCTCTTTGCCTTTGCCAATGTAATCCTGACCGCGTCGCGCGCCGGCCTCCTGGTCACGGTGCTGGCATTGCTGGTGTTCTCGGGCTGGGAAATTCTCTCCCGCCTGGTGCGCGGTCGATTGAGCCTGTCACTGGCCAAGTTCGGAACCGTCGGCGCCATCTTCGCGGTCGTCGCCGGTGCGCTGTTCCTGACCTCCGGCGAGCTGTTGCAGGACCGCCTCGCCAGCACTGCCGAGGATGATACGCGTATCGTCCTGCTCCAGGCTTACGCCACTGCCGTCGAGCTCGAACCCGTACTTGGTCATGGACTGGGCAGCTTTGCCTGGGTGAATGACCTGATTGTCACCCCTGACAATGCGGACCTTCTGCAGACCCAGGGCGCCGCCCACAATGTCTATCTCCAATGGCTGTTGCAGGCTGGCATTGTCGGGACCCTGATGCTGGCACTCGTCCTGCTGCCCATAATCCTGAGCATATTCCTTGGACTGGGGCGCCGCAGGCGCCGGACCACCTACATGCGCGCAACCTTGTGCGTCGTCCTGCTGGTCGGCGCCCATGGCATGGTCGATTACGCGGTGGAAATTCCGCTGGTCGCCTGGTGGCTGGCCTGGCTACTCGGTCTCGCCAGCGGGCTTTCGGTGAAGGGGAGGCAGGCGGCATGAACACGCGTCTTCTTCTCAACCTGCTCAGTCGAGGCGGCCTCGCGCTCGGCTTGCTCGGACTGGCGGGCTGGTCAGGCCTGGCTGCCATTGAGCGCAGTGACGCGGCCGCGATGGGCGAGATGTCCGATACAGCCTTCCGGGTACGGATGGCAGCGGGGCTGCCGGACGGCGCGTCCGCCAGCTGGTACGCTGCCGTTGGCGAACGGGCGCTTCGTGTTGAGAATTACGACCCCGAATTTGCCGTTGATGCCTTCGAGCACGCCTTGCGCCTGGAAGACCGCGACGGAGAAAACTGGGCGCGACTGGCCTACGCCCGTTTCATGGCCGGTGCCCCGCCGGCTTCCGTCTCCACGGCGCTTGGACGCTCCTATCAGCGCATGCCGATCGGTCAGTGGCAGTTCCGCCGGTGGCGTCTGACCCTTGTCGAGGCGACCTGGAGCGAGCTGCCGGTCAGCGTACGCGCTCAAGCTGTAATCGAGGGCGCACAACAACCGGAAAGCTGGCTCGGCGACCACGCCCCCAGCGTTCTCGCCGCCCTGCAGACTTCAAATTAAAATATTGAATTAATAAGGTTTTTGGAGAATTCCTCCCCTGAGAGGGGATCCAATTCACCTATTTGGGGTAGCCTGTGGAAAAATAGTTAGTATCCTAGGCGATCGAGACCCGAGGTCAGATCATGATCCCGGTCCACATTTGAAATCTGTTTTTGGCGCACAAAAGCAAGGGGCAAGCACACGACGGGTTTTCGTTGTGTTTTGGATTTTGTGCGAGAGAGGGGGAGTAATCGGTCATGTTGGACCGAGCAGATGCCTTATTGCCGCGTTACCCGGATAGCGAAGCCCTGTTGTCCAAGACGCTGAGTAGTCTCGCCGGTGCCGCCCTTCAGGACGGTGGCTGGCGCATTGCACTTCGAGACCTGTCCACAGCCCTCGGTGGCGCGGCGCGTCTTCGCTTGTGCCTGAGCGATCAAGCCTCCCGATACATCGAACAATTTGACTGGTGCCGACCACCAGGTGGCGGAGCCGTGCAATTCTCCCGCAAGACCCTGGGCAAGCGTGGCGGCTGGAACGCTGTTCACGGTCACTACCCGAAAACCGCGGTCAGCCTGATAGAAAATTGTGCTGACGTCCGCAGCTCGGCGCTGCTGAGACCGGACGAGATCTTCGCTGATTTTCCGGCAACCGGGGCGCTGCTCGCCCTGATCGATATGGGCGGCGTACAGGGTGCTCTTGCGGTCGATGTGTCGACACATGACGCGGATGCCCGGACGGCGGCGATTCAGATGATGCAGCGCCTGCACCTGCCCCTGGAACAGGCCGCGATCGCCCATTCCACGGTCGTTACCATTCAAAGCCAGCTGGTGCTGAGCGGAGCCCTGCTTGACCACCTGCCCTTTGGCCTGATCACCCTTGATACAACGGCCCGGATCCTCAGCACCAACGCTGCCGGTCAACGCCTGATCGGGCTGGGGACGGTGCTCGCGGTCCGGGATCAGCGCCTCTATGGCAGCGACTCGTCTGAAAACCAGATCATACAGACAGCACTCCAGCATCTGCTCCAGGGTCGCGATCACGACGAACCGCGCCTGCTGAAGCTCTACGGGCTGGATGGGGACAGGCCCTGGAGCCTGTCGATTTCCCGACCGGACACAGGCGATGACACAGGCGCGCTCGCATGGTCGAGCCGGCGCCCTGCAGCGGTGATCTGCGTCTCCGATCGAGACCCGATCACCACGGTCCGGGCGCGCCAGGTCGCGGCGACTTACGGCCTGTCGCCCCAAGAAGAGCTGCTCGCGGCACGGATTGCGGCCGGCGACACCCTGGCGCTGATCGCAGAGCGCACAAGACGCAGCGTCGAGACCCTTCGCACC
>JAYZXG010000200.1:0-10586 GCA_036141435.1 Pseudomonadota bacterium
CTGAAGAGCTTGAATCACGCTTCGATTAATCTGGGAATCCTGTTTATGGGTACAGAACCTAGTCCTCACGACGGGCGCGGAACCAGCGATTGGTGCCGATGATCTGCATGCGGTGGGAGCCCAGCGCTGCGTTCTCGACCGTTACGCTCATCGTGCCATTGCGGACACTCGGCGGGATCCAGATGCGCGAGGAATCCGTCTGCACCCAGACCTGGCCGTTTTCCAGTTCGATGACAAAGCGGCCACGACGATTGGTCCGCAGACTGGCCACGGGCAGGTTTTCAATGCGGTTGATCTGGCCTTCCTCGTCACGCACCACATTGGCATTGGTACTGGTGGAGGCATCGGCGAGATCCTCGGATTCCGATGTCAGACTGGGCAGGGAGATGCTCGGCACATCAGCCAGGCTGAAGCCACCGCCATCACGACCATAGGATTGCTGTTCCGCTGCCTCGATCTGCTGGCGATTGACGACCACGACCGCGCCACTCTCTGTCGCCGTTCGCAGACCTGAAATCGCAGCGTCGGCGCAGGCCAGTCGCTCGGATGCGTCCGCGATGGACTGGCACGCAAACAGCGGGGCGAGGGCGGAGTTGTCGTCCTGGGCGAAGGCCGCCGACGCAAGCGCGACCGGGGCAAGGGCAATCAAGAATTTTACTGTCATGATCTCTGGAAAGCTTACCGTTTGCACAGACTATGCGCGGCTGCCCGGTGCCTGTCGACCGCTTTGTGTCGCGGGCTTAACGCGATCAAGCCTCGACTTGTGGCGCCGAAGACCCCAATTTGCTGTTTCCGATGGGCTTCGCCCACCTCCCAAAAGTCAGGACAGAACATGACCCAGCGCA
This sequence comes from Pseudomonadota bacterium, assembly GCA_036141435.1. Taxonomy (GTDB): domain Bacteria; phylum Pseudomonadota; class Alphaproteobacteria; order Caulobacterales; family Maricaulaceae; genus Maricaulis. Next base: position 846 of record JAYZXG010000200.1, read on the forward strand.
CCTATGATGTCGTTATCTTCGGCGCCACCGGATTCACCGGTCGCCTTGTCGCGGAATATCTTGCGGCCGAATATGGGTCCGCCGTGCGCTGGGCCATGGCCGGACGCTCGCTGGACAAGCTGGCTTCGGTCCGCGACGAGATCGGCGCGCCTGCCGACACGCCCCTGATCGCCGCTGACAGTTCTGACCCCGCCTCGCTGGCGGCGATGGCCGAGCAGACCGCTGCCGTGATCACCACGGTCGGCCCCTACCAGCTGTATGGTGAAGCGCTGGTCAAGGCCTGTGTCGACGCGGGCACGGATTATGTCGACCTGTGCGGCGAGCCGGCCTGGATGCACGACATCATCGCAGCCTATGACGCACCCGCCCGCGACAGCGGCGCCCGGATTGTGCTGTCCTGCGGCTTTGACTCCATCCCGTTCGACCTGGGTGTCTACTTCCTGCAATCCCATGCCATCGACCAGACCGGCACGCCGCTGGCCCGCATCAAGGGGCGTGTGCGCAAGATGAAGGGCACCTTCTCCGGCGGAACCGCAGCCAGCTTCGCCCAGACCATGGCGCGCGCGGCCAAGGAACCGGATGTGATCAACCGCCTGCGTGATCCGTTCAGCCTGGTCCCCGGTTTTGACGGACCGCGTCAGCCCTCTGGCAGCAAGGTGATCTTCGAGGACGACCTGAACACCTGGTCCGCACCCTTCATCATGGCGTCGATCAACACCAAGAATGTCCACCGGTCCAATGCCCTGCTGGGACATCGTTATGGCGAGGACTTTGTCTATGACGAGATGTTCTCGACCGGTCCGGGTGAACAGGGTGAGCAATTCGCCAACATGATCGCCAACGACAAGTCGATGGCGGAAAACCCGCCCAAGCCCGGCGAAGGCCCCAGCAAGGAAGAGCGGGAAACGGGTTTTTACGACGCCATGTTCACTGGCGTGACACCGGATGGCACCCGCCTGACCGCCGGTGTCAGCGGCGACAAGGACCCGGGTTATGGCTCCACGTCCAAGATGATTGCCGAAGCTGCGCTCTGCCTGGTCCAGAACGTCGACCGCGCGCAGACCGCGGGGGGCGTCTACACCCCGGCCCCGGCGATGGGCGACGCCCTGATCACACGCCTGCAGGAGCATGCGGGCCTGAAATTCGTGATCGAGAGCTGAGACGTGGCGCCCGCCCGCATCGACCTGACCCCGGACTTGCGTCTGGGCGGCGGCGCCCTGGCCGAGCTGCCGGACGCGCTGGCGCGGGCGGGATGTCAAACTGTGCTCATCATCACCGACCGGGTGATGGAAGAGCTGGGTTATCTGGCCCGGGTCGAGGACGTGCTGAGCACTGCCGGCCTCACCTCCAGCGCCTTTCTCGACACGGTTCCAGAGCCGACTATCGACTGTGTCGATGCCGGCCTCTCGGCCTATGCCCGTGAGGCCTATGACGGGTTGGTGGCCCTGGGCGGCGGCAGCGCCATCGACACGGCCAAGGCCATGAGCGCGCGGCTGGCCTATGACCAGCCGATGGGCGCCCTGAAGGTGCCGCACATCATTGCCCGGCGCGGTCCGCCCGTGATCGCCATCCCCACAACGGCCGGGACCGGCTCCGAAGTCACGCGGGTCACGGTCATCACGGATGCAAGGACCGACGAGAAGATGCTGTGCATGGGCCCCGGCCTGATGCCGGCCGCCGCAATCGTCGACTACGAGCTGACACTGACCGTGCCGCCCCGGACAACGGCCGATACCGGCATCGACTCCCTGACGCATGCCATCGAGGCCTATGTCAGCCGCAAGGCGAACGCCTTCTCGGACCAGCAGGCGCTGGGTGCGATGCGACTGATCGCAAAACATATCCGGACGGCCTTCCACGAACCGGACAATCACGCGGCCCGCGACGCCATGATGACCGGGGCGATGATGGCCGGGATGGCCTTCTCCAACGCGTCTGTGGCGCTGGTTCACGGCATGAGCCGGCCCATCGGCGCCTTCTTCCATGTCCCTCATGGCCTGTCCAACGCCATGCTGCTGCCCGCAATCACCCGCTGGTCAATTCCGGGCGCACCGGCACGATACGCAGACTGCGCGCGGGCCATGGGCGTTGCCGGGCCGGACAGCAGCGATCACGACGCGTGTGAGCAATTGGTGGAGGCGCTGGTCTCGCTCAATGTCGAACTGCGCGTTCCGGCCATGTCGGAATTCGGTCTGGACAGCGCACGATATCATGCGGTCCTGGAAACCATGGCCGAGCAGGCGCAGGCGTCCGGTTCGCCAGCGAACAACCCGCGCCAGCCCAGCACGGCAGACATGGTCGCGCTTTATCGCGAGGTCTGGTCCTGATCACATGCGAAAAGGGCCTGAACCGTCGCCGGTCCAGGCCCTTGTCATGTCGGGTTGTCCGCGAACAGATTAGCGGAAGTAACCCAGGATCGTCGCCGGAGCGCTGTTGGCAATCGACAACGCCTGTACACCAAGCTGCTGCTTGACCTGCAGGGACTGCAAGCGAGCGCTTTCCTTGGCCAGGTCCGCGTCGACCAGGTTGCCGATACCCTTTTCCAGGGAGTCAGACAGCTTGCCAACGAAGTCCTTGTGAATGCCCAGGGACTTGGACGCCGTACCCAGACGGGCCAGGGACGAGTTCAGATTGTTGATCGAGGTCGAGATCGTACCCGCAATCGTGCTGGCTGCGCCGGCAGATTCGAAGGATGCCGTCGCACCAAGGGTCACGACACCACCGCCCAGCGAGAGGTTCTCGTCCTGGATGGAGATGGTGGAGGAACCGGATGCGTTGGCCAGGGCCGAAATCGAGGTCACCGAGTTGTTGATCATGTTGGTGCCGTTGAACGAAGCGTTCGAAACGATCTTGCCAACCTGGTCACGCAGGGCCTTGAAGTCCTCGTTCAGCGCGTTGCGCGACGCCGTATCCAGCGATGCATCAGACGCCGCCAGGGCCTTTTCCTTCATCTCGACAAGAATGTCGGAGACCGCTTCGCCCGCGGCCAGCGCAACGTCAACGGTTGATGCGGCGAGGTCGAGCGAATTGCCGACAGCCTCATAACCCTTTACATCAGCGCGCATTTTCTGGGCGATAGCGTAGACACCACCATTGTCCTTGGCGGACGCTACAGCCAGGCCCGTATTAATACGAGACTGGACCTGGGTGATATCACGATTGGTCGCATTGAGATTTTGCAGTGCCACCATGGCACCCGCATTGGTATTGATAGTCGCCATTTCTTGGCTCCCCACACTTTCTGTATCCACAAATGACGATGGGCCGGAGCTCTTTGTCTCCTGACCAGGTCACCGCCATATCTGTACGCTAGCAAAACAGGTTGAATTTTTCGGAAACGACGCGTTGAGGTTTTGGAAACCCGGCCCTGCGGCCCCCGGACATACCGGTCTTTGAACCGTGTTTGCGCCATTGCAACACGACCCCGGCTTCTCGCGCGGGCGACTTGTTGTTGGTGGCTTGAACGTCTAAACGGGACAGAGTTAGTGCCCGGTTTTTCCGGCCACAGAGCAGGGGAAAATCGCATGCGACACACCGTTCTCACATCCATGTTCGCCCTTATGGCCGGAAGCGCCTGTGCGCAGCCGGCGGACGAGGCGCCCATGGCCGGCACCATCACCGATGAAGGCGGCAGCCTGGAATTCACAATTCCCCTGCAGGAGGGCCAGCTCGTCACGCTGACAACGTCATCGGAAGAAAACTACGACACGATGCTTCGCCTGCTCGGGCCGGATGGGAAACCCCTCGCCGACAATGACGACATGCAGCCGGGCATCCTGCAGTCGCAGATCATCTTCATGCCGCGCTCCACAGGTGACTTCACCGCCGTGGTCAGCGGGTATGGCGGGGCGACGGGCTCGTTCGAACTGGAGGTGACCAACGGGCTTGAACTTGGCCTGTCCGGCGACGCCACGATTATCTCCGAACAATCCATCGCACTGGGACGCGGTGCCAGCCCCCGCTTCCCGGTCGAGCTGGCCGCAGAGGACATCCTGGTCGCGACGACCTATGCGCTGACCGAGGAGCTGGATACCACGCTCACGCTCTACGCCGGGAACGGCGACATCATCTCGACCAATGATGACCGCGGAGACGGGTCCCTCAACTCGCAGATCGTCTTCCAGGCCGACAGCGCCATGCAGGTTGAGGTCGAGCTCGGCACATTCAACAATGCCGGCTCGGGCGATGCGATCCTGTCGCTGGCCACGGACCCTCATGCAACGGTACCGTTCGATTTCTCGACCATTGAAGGCGAGCTGATCGAGGCTCATACCGGCTTCATCGACAGCGATAACCAGACACGCAGCTATCCGATCCAGCTCACGGCCGGCCAGACGATCTATGCTGTTGCGGAAACCGCCAGCGGCGATCTCGATACCGTGCTTCGCCTGGTCAATCCGCAGGGCAATCCGGTTGCGCTCAATGATGATCGCGGTGACGGGTCCCTGAACTCCGCCATCGCCTTCACGGCACCGGAGACCGGCACCTATACGGTTTCGATGGAGCGGTATCGCAGCGGTGACAGTTCCGGCGAATTCCAGCTCAACATCCTCAATGTTGATCCCTCCGTGGTTCAGCTCCTGCAGGACTTGCTGGATCGCGTTGTCACGCTGAGCGGTGAAACGCGAACGATCACGACTGACGATTTCGTCGTTCATTATACGCTCGACGGCGTTGACGCATCGTCGGAAGCCTATGCCATCCAGGTTGGCGAAGCCCTGCAGGAGGTGCTGGACATCCAGGTTGACCGCATGGGCTGGGTCGAACCCGTACGGGATGATGACGGCATGTACCGGGCCTTTATTGCGGACGCGGACGGCTCCATGGGCGTGACCTATCCGGTGCAGATCATTTTCGACAATCCCAACACGACCAAGCTGGAGAACACGGCAGCCCGCACTGTTTTCCTGATCGAGAATGACTTCCGCGGTCTGGGCAAGGAAGCCTCCGTGCACAGCCTGATGCGCGCGACCGCGACCCATGAGTTCAATCACGTCGTCCAGTTCGGCTATGACTCAGAAGAGGCGCTCGGCTGGCTTTACGAGTCCACCGCGTCCTGGATCGAAACCGTGACAGTTGGCGCGGACCAGGATGCGACCGACTACGTCGCGACCGATTACGAGGCTCCGGAAATCTGCTGGACCACCAACCAGGGTGGTTTCGACTATGCCCAGTGGACGCTGCTGCAATCCATCGCCGACGTGCATGGTGAGAACATGGTGGTGCGCTTCTGGGAAAACACGGTCGACATGGACGGGTTCGAAACCATGGAAACCGAGTTCGAAGCCGCGGGCACGACCCTGCTGGATGCCGTCCTGCGTTGGCGCGCCCAGAATTTCGCCCTCGACTACGAGCTGGCGCCGCATTTCGATACGACCGTCCGCCTGCAACACACGCTGGCCAGCGAAGGGCGCTGGACCACAAAGGGCGGGCTGGAACAGACCGGCGCCAACTATATCGAGTTTGCCCTCGATGGTCGCTACAATGTCGAACTGGACAGCGATGCGAACATGGAAGTCGTTGTCCTCGCGCATGACGGAGACCAGGTCCATGTCACGCCGATCGGCCGCGCCGGTATCGTCGACACCACCGGCAATGACTATACCGCGCTGATGGTCTTCAACCGGGCCCTGCCCGAAACGCCGGGCGAGTGTTCAGGTGCCGGTTACTCGCTGGATATCAGTGCCAGCCGCGCCGGTCTGTCCGCTCCGGCCTACAGCTTCAGCGCCGCGCACTTCACGCCCCCTGTGGCACTGGACAGCGAATAACAACTACAAGGGCGCTGACGCCCGGTCAGCGCCCGTTTTCTGTCGGGTCTGCAGACCGGCACGCCAGACACAAAAAAGGGGCGGAAGGTCAGACCTTCCGCCCCTTTTTGCTGGTCGGGTGGCTCCCTAGAAGCGCAGGCCGAGCTGGAAGCCCGCCTGGTGGTTCTCGGTCGTCTCACCAAACTCGCCGCGATAGCCGAAGGAGAGGTTCATCCGGTCGCCCTGGATGAACTCGAAACCGGCATCAAAGGTGTACATTTCCTGGTCGATCTGCGTCTCGATCTGAGCCGGGATGACGCCCGCCGGGGCCTCAACAAAGCTCATCGGCAGACCGACATAGTCATCGGAATGCCAGCGTCCACCGATCGTCGCGCTGGCGATGAACTCGCGACCGTCTTCAAAGTCACGGGACCAACCCATTTCCAGGGCCGGGCTACCGATGATCATCCAGTCACTATCGCCACCGGACCGCATGCCGATGCCGTCCGCACCGGTTTCATGGAAACCGTTGTGGATCAGGTTGGTGAAGCTGAGATCAGCACGCGGCAGCAGGTAGAAGCCGTCGTCGAACTCCGTCATCAGACCGGAGCGGACACGCAGATCGAGATAGCCGGCCTCAGGCTCGCTCTCGGCGATCTGCGGCTCGAAGACGTTGATCATGCGGATCGTCTCGTACTTCATCCAGCCACCGCTCAGGGTTGCCGCGAAGATACCGCCACCCTGGAAATCGCGATTGGCTGTCGCACCGACAGTTACGCCCTCTCCATTGGTGCCCGCGCGCGAACCATCAATGTCGTGGAAGTTGATCGTTTCATAGCCGATCGCCGCACCCACATTCCAGGTATCGTTGACCGGGCGCTGGAAGCCGGCGCGAACGGAGAAGGTGTCCGCCTGGGTCGAGAAACGCTCGAACGAACGATCACGATCCGCCGTGCCCACATCCATGCGTGACCAGTTGCACTCCTCTTCCGACCGCATCGAGGACGGCGGGCCGCAATTGATGAGATCATCGGAGAAGGAGAGGCTGGTATTGGTCAGGCCCTGCAGCACCGCGACATGCGGCTCCGGGTTCAGCTCTGTCATGATGTACTTGTACAGATCCGGATCCTGCAGATTGTCGAGCCAGGCCAGGAGACGACCCGTGCCTTCCGCGCCGCCAATGTCCAGGTTGGAGTCCATGTGACCGCCCAGAGCACTCTCATTGCGGTTGAGGCCATCAACACCGCCAAAGTCGGTATCGATATCCAGCATGATGCGGTTGGCCTCGGCGCGGACCGAGAAGTCCACCGCGAGGGTATCGGTAATGTCCAGACCATTATCCGTTGCCGTACCACCCGTGGAGGTGAACAGCGGGATCGGCTCGTTGTCGGACAGCCAGATGAAGGTCACATCACCGGTGCCATCAACCGTAACGTCACCGGTCAGGGTGACATGGTCATAGTCATACGGTCCGTAAGCCACATCAAAGACCAGGTGGCCATCGGCCGTCTGGACATAATCACCGTTCAGCGCGACGTCATTGATCACCCGGGCACCGAAGAAGATGTTGGTCTCCGGGTCACCATTGGCGTCGAGATTGTAGAAGGTTTCACCCGCGCGCAGATCGATCGGGCGCGTCGTCGCCGACAGACCCATCAGGAAATTGCCCGCATTGGTGAACGTGCCACCGGAGATCGACGGCATGCTCGCCGTGAGATCCCGCTGGACCGGAGCCGCAAAACTGTCAGCGGACGCACCCATCGGGATGAGATCCTGGACCGGGGCAGAGCCCTTGTCCGACAGGCCGGCCTGAACCGGAAGCTCGAGATCCTGCACCGGAGCTGATCCTTTGCCATCTGTCATGATGTCGGAAGAGACCACCTGGGCCGGAAGACCGGTGTCCTGGATCTGGAAGGTCGGCTTGCCACCATCAAGGGCAGATACGGGAGCTGCGTCCTGTGCCTGGGCGCTGACACCCGTGCTTGCCGGGGTCGAAGCGGTATCCTGGACCTGAACGAGGCCCTTGTCGCCGGTCACGAGCGTGATCGGCTCCTGCGGAGAGGTCGGTTCCGGACCACCCAGATCAATCGTGCTGTACGCGATGAACGTCGCATCGAGCTGGTTGTTGAAGGCGTTGCGACCGGAACCCAGATCGATATTGCCGACGACAAGACCGGTGTTGTTCACCGTGTCATTCCCGGTCGTGCTTTCGATCGCCCAGGTGGAAACCGCAGAGAGCGTCCCATTGGTCGTCAGGACATTGTCGGCGCCGCCATCAAAGATGACACCCCGACCCATACCGGTACCACCGCGAATGAAACCATCCACGGTACCGATGATGTTGCCACCGCCATCAGCACCCACGCTCTGAGCGAAGATCGCCGTCGAGTCGGTGTTGGTGGACCACATGTCGCCAGTCACGGCGAAGTCGATTGCGCCACCTGCGCCCGTGCCGCCGGAGGTTCCGGCAAAGACACCGTCAATCCAGCCGCCGCCGCCACCGATGGACTGCAGGACAAGACCGTAAGTGCTCTCGCCCTCGGTGATGATGGAACCGTCCTGAACGAAGCTGACAACTCCGCCATCGCCGGATCCTTCACCGGTGAGGAGATGATCCAGCGTGGACGCGTCCGCCATCACGATGCCGCCACCACCGCCGATGGACTGCAGCAGCACACCGTGTGAGCGAAGGCCCGTGGTTCCGATCATGCCGGTATTGGTCACGCTGACATCGCCACCATTACCGCTGGCACCATTTTGACCTCCGAGGGTCACGCCAACGACATTGGAGCCCGTCACCTGGCCATAGCCACCGCCGGCACCGACGGACTGGCCGACAATACCGATGGACCGATCGCCGAGTGTGATGACACCCCCGGTGAAGGTCCCGTCGACCGAACCACCATCGAGGGCTGATCCGCCATTGGCACCCAGCGAGAAGCGCGTCGCGTGCAGGGACTGGTCGACCGCATCAATGTTGGCGCTGGCGAAACCGCCGCCGCCACCGATGGATTGCAGGACCGCTGCCGGCGAGAATGCGCCGGTCGTCATGACACTGCCGGACTGGGAGCGTGCAACGGCACCGCCCTGTTCGGTCGAGCCATTCGTGCTGCCCAGATAGAGATCAACCGGTCCCAGCAAGGCGCCAGACGGCGCAGTGAGACTGACAAGGCCGAGACCGCCGCCGCCACCAAGCGACTGCAGGATCAGGCCCGGAGAGTTGATACCCGTCGTCAGGAGATCACCGGAGTGAACACTGTCGACATCGCCACCATTATTGTTGACGCCATTGACGCCACCCAGGTCCAGACGGACATCGACCGGAGCCGGCGGCGTCGCGCGCGGCAGAACTCCGCCATCCGCGGCCAGGGTGAGCGGCGTATTCGGGCTCGTCGGCGTTACGCCGATGGATGCAATGATGCTGGCCTGACCGCCACCGCCACCGATGGACTGGACCAGGGAGGCCGTGGAGTTGTTGCCACCCGCCTGGAAGGTGCCCGTCGAGTTGACCGTGACACGTTCGGAATTCATGTCCGACGTGTCCTGCGCGCCCGCACGGGCCGCAACGAGCGGATCTGCCGGGCTGTCGTCCGGATCGGGCGACAGGGAGCCGTAGATAGGCAGGCTCGGATCACCAGACAGGTCGGTGATGCTTTCGAAATTGACCTGGAGTGTGCCCCCACCGCCATTGATGCTCTCGGCCTTGATGGCCTGCGACCCCTCACCGAGGACGGTGATGTCGCCGGAGTGGTTGACCGTAACGGAGCCGCCGGTTCCTCCGACACCGCCACCGGTCGCACCGATCAGCGCGGACAGGGTGTTCGAGGTCACAAAGGTGGTCGGCTCACCAGTCAGGGCAAAGCCCATGCTGGCATTGCCACCACCACCGCCGATGGACTGCGCCACGATGCCGTGGGCGTTGTCGCCCCGGGTGACGATCTGACCGGTATTGTTGACGACCACATCGCCGCCATCACCACCGTCGCCGCCGACA
>JAYZXG010000201.1:0-7255 GCA_036141435.1 Pseudomonadota bacterium
TGCCAGCTGGGCCGACCCCCAGCCCGCGCTCGATATCCTGCGCATGGGGGTGCGTGCGGGCACTGATCCGCGCATTGTCATCACGACCACGCCGCGACCGATCAAGGCGTTGAAGGCACTGCTCGGGCAGGGCGGGGTCCGGGTCTCGGTCCAGCCCACAGCGGCGAATGCGCGCAACCTGGCGCCGGGCTTTCTCGAGGCCATGAAGTCTGCCTATGGCGGCAGTGTGCTGGCCCGCCAGGAATTGGAGGGCGTGCTGATTGACGACCCGCCCGGTGCGCTGTGGACGCGCGCCGATGTGGCCGCAGCGCTGGGGGCCCCGCCGGACGATTTCCAGCGTGTCATCGTCGCGGTGGACCCGCCGGCCAGCGCGTCCGCGCGCGCGGACGAGTGCGGCATCGTGGTCGCCGGAGCCGCCGGTGAGGGTCATGCCCGCCAGGCTTTTGTGCTGGCGGATGAGAGTTTCGGGCCCGCCGCGCCAGCCGCCTGGGCCGAGCGGGTCGTTGCCGCCTATCACGGACACCAGGCCGACGCGGTGGTGGCGGAAACCAATCAGGGCGGCGAGATGGTGTCCGAGATCATCGCCACCATTGACCGGGATGTTCCGGTCAGGCGTGTGCACGCCTCTCGCGGCAAGCGGGCGAGAGCCGAGCCGGTTGCGGCGCTCTACAGCGCCGGTCGGGTTCGCCATCTCGGTCACTTCACGGCCCTGGAAGACCAGATGTGCGCCTTCGGGGCGCCGGGGTGTAACGGGGCGAGCCCGGACCGGGTCGATGCCCTGGTCTGGGCGGTGAGCGAATTATTGCTGGCCCATCCGGCCAGGCCGCGATTGCGGCGCCTGTAAATCTGCAGACAAGGGAGGGGCTGATGCCCGATTGGATCGACCGCCTGTTGGGGCGGGAGCGCAAGAGTGGTGCGTCCGGCGCACTGTACGAACTGGCGCGCAGGGCCGGTGTCAGCCGCGTGGTGCGAGACGTTCAGGGACTGGTCCGCACCGGTTATGAGCGCAACGCCATCGTGCACCGCTGTGTCCGCCTGATCGCGGAAGCGGCGGCCAGTCGCACCTTCATCGCCCGAGGTCCGGCAGGGCGCTTGTTGTCCAGTCCCAATCCCGACCAGTCCGGTCCGGAATTCTGGGAGAATTTCTACGGTCATCTGGTGCTGGCCGGGAATGCCTATGTGGAATTGTCGACCCTGGAGGGGCAGCCGCGGGAAATGTATGTGCTGAGACCGGACCGCGTGCGCGCTGTCCCGGGCATTCGCGGCTGGCCGCAGACCTATGAGTACCGGGCCGGCGAGCACAAACGGGTCTTCGAGCGCGATACGGTGAGCCAGCGCAGCGCCCTGTTTCACATGCGGCTCTTCTCGCCCGCAGATGATGCGTATGGGTATTCGCCGCTGCAGGCGGCGGCCGCCGCCCTGGACCTGCACAATGCCGGAGGCCGCTGGGCCAAGTCCCTGCTGGACAACGCCGCACGGCCTTCGGGCGCGCTGGTGGTCGGCAATGCCGACGGGCGCCTGAGCGCAGACCAGTATGACCGCCTCAAGGCCGAGCTGGGAGACGCACATACCGGGTCAGACAATGCCGGCCGTCCCATGCTGCTGGAGGGCGGGCTCGACTGGAAGCCGATGTCACTGACGCCGTCGGACATGGATTTCGTCGAAGCGCGCCGCGAAGCCGCCCGCGAGATCGCCCTGGCACTGGGCGTGCCGCCGCTTCTGCTGGGCCTTCCCGGCGATAATACGTATGCGAACTATGCCGAGGCCAATACCTCGTTCTGGCGCCTCACCGTGGAGCCGCTGGTGCGCAAGACCGCGGCGTCGCTCTCGGTCTGGCTCGCCCCCTGGTTCCAGGCCGACGGCCTCATCACCGTTGCCGATTGCGAGGACCGTCATGACGGATAATCCGCACTGGCACCTTCATCGCCAGGTGACGCTGGGTGTGCTTGTCGCCCTGCTGGTCCAGACCTCCGGTGCGTTGATCTGGGCCGGGCGCGTGGGCGAGCGCCTCGACCATCTCGAGCGCGCCAGCCTGCGCACCTCGCCCTTTGCCGAACGTCTCGCCGGCGTGGAGACAGAGATGCGGCTGGTCCGGCAGAGCCTGGACCGGATTGAAGAGCGCATGGGGCAGGACCGGTGAGTGCGCTTGCCATCGAGGGCTTTGCCAGCCTGTTCAATCGCGAGGACCTGGGCGGGGATATCGTCCTGCCCGGTGCCTTCGCCTCGCTGGACACGGCCGCGCGGCCCATCCCCATGCTCTATCAGCACGAGCCGGGCGAGCCGATCGGCCGCTGGCAGGTCATCGCGTCGCGCCAGGCGGGGCTCTGGGTGGAGGGTGAGATCTTCGATGTCACCACCCGCGCCCGCTCGGTCCAGGCGCTGGTCCGCCGCGGGGCGCTCAGCGGGCTGTCCATCGGCTTTCAGACCCGCAGCGCGCGACCGCGTCCTCGAGGTGGACGCTTCCTGGCCGGCATCGAGCTCTGGGAAGTCTCCATCGTCACCTTTCCCATGCTGCCGCAAGCGCGGCTGCACCTGGCCGAACCGCGGGAGCGGGCGGCGTGAACTTCAAGGATGTCTCATGAGCAAGGAAGTGAAAATGACCACAGTTTCCCCGGAAACCCGGGCCGCACTGGCCGAGGTGATGACCGCGTTCGAAGCCTTCAAGGCCGCCAATGACCAACGGCTCGAGGCGGTCGAGCGACGCGCCAGCGCCGATGTGGTGCTGGAGGAAAAGGTGTCGCGCATCGATACCGCACTCGACCAGCACAAATCCGCCCTGGACCGGCTGTTGCTGGAGGGGCAACGACCGGCCGTCATGCCGACCGTGCGCGAGACGCATCCGGGCTGGCAGCGCTATATGCGACAGGGCGATGTCTCGGCCCTGCAGGAAGCCAAGTCGCTCAATGCCGGAACGGCGGGCGAGGGCGGTTATGTCGTTCCCCAGGAGACCGAGCGCCTGATTGACCGGCAATTGGCCGCCATCTCTCCCGTCCGGGCGATCGCCAGTGTTCGCACCACCTCGGCGGCCGTGTTTCGCAAGCCGGTTTCCCGCGGCGGAGCGGCGTCGGGCTGGGTCTCCGAGACGGCCGCGCGACCGGAAACGGCCAGTCCGGACCTGGACCTGCTCGATTTTCCCGCCGCCGAGCTCTACGCCATGCCCGCAGCCACACAGCAATTGCTGGATGATGCCATGGTCGACATCGACCAGTGGCTGGCCGACGAGATCCGCGATGTGTTTGCCGCCCAGGAAAGCGCGGCCTTTATCTCCGGTGACGGGGTCAACAAGCCGCGTGGATTGCTGAGCTATGGCACCAATGCGGACGGTCTGCAGAACTGGGGCGAGCTGGGCTATGTGGCCACCGGTGTGGATGGAGGTTTTGCCGCGAGCGACCCCGCCGATGCGCTCATCGACCTCATCTATGCCCCGGCGACGGCCTACCGGGCGCAGGGACGCTTCCTTATGAACCGCCGGACCATCTCGGCGGTGCGTCGCTTCAAGGACAGTGAGGGCAATTATCTCTGGCAGCCCGGGCTCAGCGAGGCGGGCAGCTCTACCCTGCTGGGTTATCCGGTCAGCGAGGCAGAGGACATGCCCGATATCGCCAGTGACAGCTATGCGATCGCTTTCGGGGACTTCCGCAAGGGCTATCTGGTGCTGGATCGCCAGGGCGTGGAAGTGCTGCGTGATCCCTTCAGCGCCAAGCCCTATGTCCTGTTCTACACGACCAAGCGGGTCGGCGGCGGGGTGCAGGACTTCAACGCCATCAAACTGCTCAAATTCGGTCTGGCCTAGTCGCGACCGAGCTCGTCGCGCAACCGTTCGGCGAGGGCTTTTTCGACGTCCTCGCCGATCGTGTCGCCATCTTCGAGTTTTGTTGTTTCTTCAACGGACTTAAGCCCGTAGCCCAAGCGTCGGATGAAGTTTTCCAGGGGTCTGAGGGCAAAAAAGGCGCCGACAAAGCCAAACCCGGCCCAGATCGCCCAGAAAACTTCCGGCGATGATTCAGGAAGATTCAGCAAGTCACTGACGGTGCTCAGGAAAAAATAGCCGCTGATCACGGTCGCCAAAGCGCAGATCCCGAAGGCCAGAGCCCAGGCGAAGACAGCGTTCATGGCGTTGTGGGTCATGGCCCGCTCCCAGCAGGAAAATCACATGTCATTCGAACTCGCAGAGCCGCCGGCCCTCGAGCCGGTCTCGCTTGCCCAGCTCAAGGCGCGCTTGCGCATATCCCACGACGGGGAGGATGCACGTCTCCATCAGGTCATATCGGCAAGCCGTCGGCGCGTCGAGGCGGAATGCGGCCTCGCATTGATCGACCAGACCTGGATCGAGCGCCTCGATGATTGGCACCGATCCGGGCGGTTGAGTGCCTTCGGCACCCGCTTCCGGCTTGGGCGCGCGCCTGTCATCACGGTGGAGTCCATCCGCGTTTTTCCGCCGGAGGGCGAGGCCCGGATCTGGCCTCAGAGCGAATACGAGCTCGTCCCGGGACAGGCGGTCGCCTGGCTGCGCGTGCGGGGGCGGGCGCAATTTCCCACAGATGGCAGGCCTGCCAGCGGGGTGGAATTGCGTTACAGGGCTGGCTTTGGCGTTGCGCCGAGCGATGTGCCCGCGGATCTGCTCGAAGCGTGCACCAGCCTGGCTGAAGCGCTTTATGCGGGCGAGGCCGGGCGCTTGCCCGGACGCGTGCAGACCCTGTTGCAGCCTTGGCGGAGGGCGGTCCTGTGAGCGCTCCGGAGATCCGCGTCCAACAGACGATTGCCCACATTCTGGAGGCGTCTGAAGAGGCACGCAGCCTGTTCGGTTCGCCTCTGCGCCTGGCCGCCACACCGGGACAGCGCCTGGCCTTTCCCTATCTCGGCTGGGGCCGGGTACAGTGCCGCGACCGGGCCGCCGCGGGCGTGGACCTGCTCGAACTGCGCCAGGACCTGCTGGTCTGGGACCGGGAGGACCAGGTCCACCAGCTGACCGGCCGGCTGCGGCATATCCTGCGTCGCGGCACGCCGCCCGACCTCTCTCCCTGGGTGATGGTGTCGCTGCTGCCGGTCTTTACCGACAGTTTCCAGACGCGTCGCCCGCAGATCCGGCGCGGGCTGATCCGGTTTCGTGCCCTCATCGCAAGCCAGGAGGATATCCCCACATGAATATTGCAGCCGGTCGAGACCTGATCCTGAAACTTGGCGACGGGGCCCCGGGCGAGACTTTTGCCCCGGTCGCCGGACTGCGCACGCGGTCGCTGTCCCTCAATGCCCGCACGGTCGATGTGACCCATGCCGACAGTCCCGGCGGATGGCGCGAATTGTTGGCGGGCGTCGGCCTGAAAACCTGCACGCTTTCAGGCGCGGGCGTCTTTATCGATGATGCGGCTGCGGCCCGGATTCGCCAGCTTTTCTTCGACCAGCAGGCGGCCAGCTGGCAGGTGGTCCTGCCCGGTGCCGGTCGCATCGAGGGCGCCTTCCTGGTGGCCGCGCTGGACTATTCCGGGCGGTTTGACGGTGAAGCTTCCTGGTCGCTCAGCCTGGCGTCGGCCGGAGCACTGGTCTTTGTCCCGTCATGAGCGTGAATACCGTGCGCGGCGAGGTCGCCCTGACACTGGACGGGCGCAGCTATCGGCTCTGCCTGACCCTCGGCGCCCTGGCTCGCCTGTCCGGCCTGCCGCCGGACCTGACCCCGCGACAGCGACTGGCGGCCCTGCTGGATCTCCTCGCGGATGAAGAAATTTCGCTTCCGAACAACATCGAGGGCATCGCGGCTGCGCAAGCGGCGGTCAGCCAGTGCCTGCAGGACCTGCTGTGAGCGTGCCGGGCTGGTCGCAGGCATTGCGGCAGGCGGCTGCGATGGGGATCGCCCCGGCGGCGTTCTGGCGTCTGTCCCTGCGCGAATGGCGCGCCCTGACCGCGCCGGCGAACCGGACGCCGCTGCGTCGTTCGGAATTTCTCGACCTGCTGCGCCAACACGAAAAGGACTAGACCATGAAAAAGGATCTCGATGCCGCGGCCGACGATCTTCAAGCGCTCGCCGACGGACCCGCGCGAGATGCGGCTGAAAGCATGGAGCAGGCGTTCGAGCGCGCCGGCCAGAGTATCGAGCGTTCGCTCGCTGCGGCTGCCCGGTCGGGAGAGCTGGACTTCTCCCGCATGACCCAGTCGATCCTGGCCGATCTGGCCCGCCTGGCCGTTGATCGCTGGAGTGTCGCACCGGCGATGGCCGCGCTGCCATCTGCGTCATCTTCCTGGACCGGCGCCCGCGCCGAGGGCGGGCCGCTGGCGCCCGGCCAGGCTTATCTGGTGGGCGAGCGCGGGCCGGAAGTCATCACCAGTGCGGGACCGGCAAGGGTCGATCCGTTGGCCGGGGCCGTGACAGTCAATCTGACCCTGCCCGTGCAGCCGGACGCCACCGACATCAGCACGACCCGCCTCGCGCGGCAGCTGGCGCGGGCCGTCCAGAAAGGGAGGCGCTACACATGAGCGGCTTTCACGATGTCCGCCTGCCCTTTGCCATCAGCCTGGGAGCGGTTGGCGGACCGGAGCGACTGACCGAGATCACGCGCCTCTCCTCCGGACGGGAACACCGCAATACGCCCTGGCAGCACAGCCGCCGACGCTGGGATATCGGCGTTGGCGTACAGCATCTCGATGATGTGCAGGCGCTGATCGCGTTTTTCGAAGCGCGTCGCGGGCGCTTGCACAGTTTTCGCTTCCGCGATCCGCTGGACCACAAGTCCTCACCGCCCTCCAGGCCGGTCACGGCTGAAGACCAGCTGCTGGGGACGGGCGATGGCACACGCGTGCGCTTTGCGCTGTGCAAACACTATGAGAGTGGCGGACAGACTTGGTGTCGGCCCATTACCCGCCCGATCGCCGAGACGGTCGAGGTCGCGCTGGACGGCACGCTGACCCCGGTCGGGCTGGATGTGATGACCGGCGAATGCACGTTCGCCGAACCGCCGGCTTCCGGCGCGGTCATCACGGCCGGTTTCGAGTTTGATTGCGTGGTGCGCTTTGACACGGATCGGCTGGATATTGCGCTGGATCATGTGCGTGCGGGCCAGGTGCCGTCGATCGCGCTGGTCGAGGTGGGAGGTTAGCATGCTGGACCTGCCATCATCGCTTGAAGCGGCGCTTGCCAGCGAGGTGTCGGACCTGTGCTGGTGCTGGCGCCTGAGCCGCCGTGACGGTCTGCAGCTCGGGTTTACCCAGCATGATGCCGCGCTGACGCTGGACGGTCTCGTTTATCACCCCGCAGGCATTGCCA
>JAYZXG010000202.1:0-16865 GCA_036141435.1 Pseudomonadota bacterium
CCGGGTCGTGATTGCCTTCGATCCAGATCCAGCGCTCCTGTCGCGCGACCAGATTGCGCAAGGTCTCGCGATCAGCAGCCGCCATGCGTCCGGCAGCATCCAGATCATGAAAGCTGTCACCCAGCGCGACGACACAGGCCGGGTCGAAGCGCGCGATAACCGTGGCCATCCGCGCAAGGGTTTCTCGCGTATCATATGGCGGCAGCATCTGGCCGGAGCGCGCATAGGCCGAGCCTTTCTCGAAATGCAGATCCGAGACAACCAGGGTATCAAAGTCCGGCAGGTAGAGCGCACCCGAGCAGTGCGCAAACAGACGATGCCCCGCCAGTTCGAACGACAATTGCTGCGCGGATTTGTCGGCGTCCTTGATGCTGTTTTCTCCGCTCATCAGGCCATGGCCTCTGCAATCAGATCCTCGGAGGCATCCTCGAGAATACTCTCCTGCGCTTCGCCATGCACCGGCTCTTTGCCGATTTCCAACATCACCGGTACCGCGAGCGGCGAGATTCGGTCGAGCCCGACATGCCGGATACGCCCCTGCACACGCTCCAGCGCCTTGCCGAGGCGGCGAATGTCCAGGAGGCCGGCTGCGGCGTCATTCCATGCGGCCTGCAGCAGCACATGATCGGGCTCATGCTCGCGCAGGACATTATAGATCAGATCCGTCGAGAACGTGACCTGGCGGCCGGTCTTTTCCTGTCCCGGAAAGCGCCGCTCGATCAGTCCGGCAATCACGGCACAATTGCGAAAAGTCCGCTTCATGAGGTCACTTTCAGCCAGCCAGGCATCGAGATCATCTCCCATCATGTCCTGGGAGAACAGGGCCTCCAGATCGAGCGCGGACAGATCGCGCAGCCCCCAGACTGACAGGGCGTATTCATTGGCGACAAAGCCCATCGGTCGCGTGCGCAGGCGTTCCAGGCGTCGCGTCAGCAACATGCCCAGCGTCTGATGGGCCAGGCGTCCCTCGAAGGGGTAACACACAAGATAGAATTTCCCGTTGCGGGGAAACGTTTCCACCAACAGGCCATCGGCCCGCGGCAACTCGGACTTTTCCTGCTGGATCTGCAGCCATTCCTGGACCTGTGTGGGCAATTGCCGCCAGCTGTCCGGGTCCTGCACCATGTCCCTGACCCGCTCGGCCAGATAGGTCGAGAGGGGAAATTTCCCGCCCTGGTAGGATGGGATCTTGGGTTCCGGATCGGAGCTCCGCGTCACGCGCGCCGCCATTTCCTCCAGCCCCTCGAACTTGAGAACCTGACCCGCGAACAAGAAGGTGTCACCGGGCACCAATTGCTCCACAAACCATTCCTCGATCTGGCCGAGCTTGCGACCGCCGCGCCCACGCGATGAAACCACGACATCCAGCATCGGCGCTTCGACGATCGTGCCGACATTCATCCTGTGCCGCTGGGCAATTTGCGGTGTCCGCGCCCGCCAAAGACCGTCCTTGGCCTGAACCATGCGCCGGAAGCGGTCATAGGATTGCAATGCGTAACCGCCGGTCGCCGCGAATTCGAAGACCTGGTCGAAGGCGCCCCGTTCCAGCTCGGCATAGGGTGAGGCCAGCCGCACCTCATCAAACAGCTGATCGGTATCGATCGCCTCCCCACAGGCGCGCCCCATCAGGTGCTGGGCCAGCACATCGAGCGCGCCGGCGGCCAGTGGTTCACCGTCCAGCGCATTTGCGGCAACCGCATCACGGGCCGCCTGGCATTCGAGATGTTCAAACCGGTTGGTCGGAGCAAGCACGGCGCGCGAGGGCTCGTCCAGGCGGTGGTTGGCGCGCCCCAGACGCTGGATCAGCCGTGAAGATCCCTTCGGTGCACCCATCTGGATGACCAGGTCGACATCCCCCCAGTCAATTCCAAGATCCAGGGTCGAGGTACAAACCACGGCCTTGAGCGCTCCACGGGCCATCGCGGCTTCCACCTTACGGCGTTGTTCGGGCGCCAGGGAGCCATGGTGAAGGGCGATCGGCAGATTCTCGGAATTGAGATGCCACAACTCCTGGAACGTCATCTCGGCCTGGGACCGGGTATTGACGAATACCAGCGTCATATTGGCCTGGCGTATGCGGGCATAGACATCGCCAAGGGCATGGCGGCCGGAATGACCGGCCCAGGGAATGCGATCTTGCGGATCGAGAATATCAACATCCGGTCGAGCCCCGGCCGCGCCCCGCACGATGGCGGCGAAACAGCCGTTCTCGCGGTCCATCTGCGGGACGAGCCAGCGGGCCAGCCCCTGCTCGTCCGCAACAGTCGCGGACAGACCGACCCGCTGCGCGTTTGGTGCCCATTGCGTCAGCGCTGCCAGTCCCAGGCTGAGCAGGTCCCCCCGCTTTTGCGGAGCCAGCGCATGGATCTCGTCGATGATGATCCGTTTCACATCGCCCAGAAAAGCCCGCGCATTGGGGGTCGCACAGAACAGCGCCAATTGTTCCGGTGTGGTCAACAGGATGTCGGGAGGATGGGCCCGCTGACGCTGGCGCTTGGACGCCGAGGTATCGCCCGTGCGCGTTTCAATGCGCAGACCCAGGCCCATTTCCTCGACCGGCTCGACGAGGTTGCGAGCCACATCGACCGATAACGCCTTGAGCGGCGATATGTACAGCGTGTGCAGGGCATGGGCGCGGCGCGGATTGCCGGCCTCGTCGCCCAGGCTGTCGTGCAGTTCCACCAGGCTCGGCAGAAATCCGCCCAGCGTCTTGCCCCCGCCTGTGGGAGCGATCAGCAAGGCATGCTGTCCGGCGCGTGCCCGGTCCAGCATGGCAAGCTGGTGCGCCCGCGGCTGCCAGCCACGACGGGTAAACCAGTCCAGAATGGGTGCGGGTAACGCGGGCGAGACCATGCCTCATCCTTAGTCTTCCTGACCGTGTGGGCAATCCCGATCCGCAATTCCAGTGGAGGGGGACGGTCAAAAAAACTGTCCCCCTGCCCCGGACGGCGGTGTTGCGACACTATCCGCGCTTCGGGACAGTGCGAGGGACTATTCATGGAACATGCGGTAATCGAGCGCTTCAAATCGCTGGACGAGGCCTATCTCGCCCGCGCGCCGAAGGGCGACCGCATGTATGCGCGGTTCGCTGCGTTGTCCTCGCTGAATTCCCAACAGGACATCGAAACGCTGATCGAAAAGGTGTTTGAAACCCGTGATCAGCTCAATGAGGGCCTCGGCGCCTGGCGCTCTCCAGCCCGTTCCATGCGCCTGGTTTTCGCCGCTGCCCTGGTCACCGCCGGACGCAGCGCGAAGCATTTCTTTGATGTGCGCAAGGCCCTGAAGGACCGCCGCAAGGCGCGCGGCAGTCGCCAGCTCTCACAGGGTGGATCCTGTGCCGCCCTGGCGTTGATCGCCGCAGGCGGCCATGCCCACCAGGTCGACCATTTCTACGACAATCTCGACGCCATCGCGGCGCCCTGGTGGCGGCGCGAACCGATGCGCGAGGAAATCCTCGCCGGTGCGTTCACCGCGCTCGGAGAAACGCCCGACGAGTGTGCAATCCGCCTGGACCGGACCCGTGAGGCGCTGCGCTCGGCGGGCATCCCCAAATCACACGCGGATGCGGCCGCTTACGAGGTCTCCCTGCTCGACACCGACTATGGTGACATTGCTGCGGCCTGGACCAGCTTGAACCTGGCGGTTCGCGGACGGTCCTCGCTGCGCCATGGTGTTGGCAAGACGGGTCTCGCCGTCCTCGCTGCCCAGGGCGATGGATCAGGCATGGCGGATGCGCTGGTGCGCAGTTTTGACACCCTGAAGGAGATGCGCCCGCGGGTCTCCAGTACGGCCGCGCCCAAAATCGCGATGCGCCTGGCCCAGATGCAGATGGGGGAGACCAGCCCGGTGGGTGCGGCGTCCGATCTGGCCGCGATCCTCGCCGCGCAGGCGGCCATGGTCGCCGCCATCACCGCTGCCAGCTCCAGCGCTGCTGTCGCCACCACCGCGACTTAACGGGTGACATCACGCCACGCGCGAGGCATTCTCCCGAGAACAGGGGGACGCATTGCCATTCAAGTCACTGAATTCGTCTCACATTATCGAGACGCTCGAACGCCTCGCCGACCGGGTGCGCGAGCGCTTTCCCGATGCCAGCCTGAACCATGTTGTCGCCGAGGTGATCGAACTCGGCAAGCGTGACCGTCGCCGTTCCGAGCGCCTGGCCCGCCCCTATATCTTCCTGCGCCTGGGCACGGCCGCAGCCATCATCGCCGCTGTCATTTCGCTGGCCTATATGGGTTACTGGCTGTTCTCGGCCATCGGCGTCGACGGCGCTGGCTTTGATATCTTCAATATCTTCGAAGGCGTTGAAGCGGGACTGAACATCGTCATCCTGGCCGCCGTCGCCATATTCACACTCTCGCGGATCGAGGAGCGGCTGAAACGGAGCCTGGCCCTCGATGACCTGCATGAATTGCGCTCCATCGCGCATATCATCGACATGCACCAGTTGACCAAGGACCCGACCGCAGTCCTCAAGCTAGGCCCGCGCACAGCCTCGTCACCGACACGGGAAATGTCGGATTTCGAGCTCTCGCGGTATCTCGATTACTGCGAGGAATTACTCAGCCTGGCGGGCAAGATCGCCGCGCTGTACGCCCAGAACTCCCGCGACCCGGTTGTCATTGCGGCCGTCAATGACATCGAGACGCTGACGTCGAACATGTCCGCCAAGATCTGGCAGAAAATCATCATCGTGCGGGAATCCGCCTGATGGCCTGCGGGGCGAGTTATATAATTTAGTTTCCCCCCGAGATTGTAGAGTGCTAGTTCCGCCCTCCGAACAAGAATGGAGCCCCCAATGGACCCTCAGGAATTCATGTCCCCTGAAAACATCTCCTCCCTCGTGGAACATGGCATCGATGCCGGAACGAGCATCGTGCTTGCCGCCATTATCCTCATCATCGGCATGATGATCGCCGGGGGCATCCGCAAGGCTGTGCGCAATGCCGCCAACAAGAGTGATCGTGTCGACAACACGCTGGGCAGCTTCTTCGCCTCCCTCGCCTATTACGGCATCATGGCGATTGTTCTCATCGCCGTGCTCAACCGTTTCGGCGTCGAAACAACCAGCCTCGTGGCTGCGCTTGGTGCGGCGACCCTGGCCATTGGTCTCGCCCTGCAGGGCACGCTCTCCAATCTCGCCGCCGGCGTCATGATCATCTTCTTCCGTCCCTACAAGCTCGGAGATTTTGTGGAAGTGGCCGGCCAGGCAGGCTCGGTGAAGGACATCACGCTCTTCACCACCGAGCTGGCGACCGGTGACAACAAAAAGATCATCGTTCCCAATGGCTCCGCATGGGGCGATGTCATCACCAATTATTCCGCCAATGATACGCGCCGCGTCGATTTCACCTTCTCGATCGACTATTCCGACGATATCGACAAGGCCATGGGCATCATCCAGCAAACGCTGGGTTCGGATGACCGTGTGCACAAGGACCCGGCCGTCTTTACAGCGGTCACCGCACACGGCGGCTCCTCCGTGGACATCGTGACCCGCGTATGGTGCGCTTCGGGCGATTACTGGGGTGTCTATTTCGACGCCATGAAAAACGTCAAGGAAGCCTTCGACAAGGGCGGTATCTCCATCCCGTACCCGCACCAGGTCAACGTGGCCCGCGAAGACTAGGGTCGCCCTCTTTGTGCCCAATTTGATGATAGAGTGAGCGCATGAGTACTGAACGCGATACCAGCCCGGCATCCCCGCAAACGGATGATGGCGGCTTCCTGCAGAGATTGCTCCGGTTCACACCGAATGATCTTCTGCGCCTTCTCTTCCTGTGTGTGCTGGTCGGGCTGCTGCTTGCCGCCTTCAATGTCGATCCGCGCCGGTTGTGGGTGGATTTCTTCGGCACCCTGGTGGAGAGCTGGTCCAGTGTTGTCAGCGCGATCGTCAACAGTGCCGGGCACGCCGTCGAGTATCTGCTGCTGGGCGCTGTCCTGGTTGTGCCGATCTGGCTGTTCATGCGTGTCCTCGGGGCCATGCGCCGCGACTAGCACCTTGATCCGCCAAACGGATTGCTTGAATTTGGGGCTCCACTCGGAGCCCCTTTTCATATCATGACCCCAGAACGCCAGAAATTCCTCAATGACCTTGCCAGCCTGCTGGTCGACGGATCGCCGCACGCCGTCGCCCTGGGCTTCAAGGTGGACAGCGTCGGTGAAGGGGATGCGCGCATGCGCCTGCCCTATCGCGAGGACCTGGTCGGTGATCCGGAAACCGGCGTCATACATGGTGGCGCGGTCACGGCCCTGCTGGATCATGTTTGCGGTCTGGCAGCCTTCACGGGGTTTGGCGGGGAAGACACACCGGCAACGCTGGACCTTCGCATCGACTACATGCGCCCGGCAGCACCGGGCCAGGACATCATCGCGGAGGCCGTCAGCCTGCGCTCGCGCGGTCTGGTTTGCTTCGTGCGCGCCACCGCCCATGACGGCAATACCGATGAACCGGTCGCGCTCGCCCAGGCCGCCTTCATGATCACCAATGCGTCCAAGGCGGCGCAGGAACGCGCCCAGCGGGCCCTGCGCGACGGGGATTTCTCATGAGCGAAACCCTGATCAAGACGCTGCTCGACGCCCCTTATGTCGCTGGACTAGGGGTTGAATTCGATCACCGGGGGGACGAGCTGACAGGCTGTCTGCCATTCCGGGATGACCTGGTCGGGAACCCGCTCATCCCGGCGCTCCATGGCGGCGCTGTCGGCGCCTTCCTGGAAATTGTCGCGACCGGATCGCTGATCGTCGCCCAGCCCCTGGACCGGCTGCCCAAACCCATTGATGTGGCCATCGACTATCTGCGCCCGGCACGCGCCGCCGATGTGTTCGCCCGAGCCCAGGTGGCCCGCAGCGGCCGCCGCGTTGCCAATGTCCGGGTCGAGGCCTGGCAGGGACGCCGGGGCGCTCCGGTCGCAACCCTGCACGGACATTTCCTGATCACTCCGAAGCGCGAGAACAGCCCGACCTGAGGTGCGGCGGCCTGTCACTTCCCGAGCGCCCATCGACGCCCTAGTTTTGGGCTATGAAAACCGACGGCCCAGTCATCGCCTATTACGACGCCCTCTGCCCGCTCTGCCGGCGGGAGATGCGGCATTACGCCAAGTTCGGGCCGGAGAAAATCGTCCTCACCGACTGCAATGCTCCGGACCTGGCCGAGGATATCGACCGCGAGGCTGCGCTGGCGGCCATGCATGTCCGTTTGCCGGACAATACGGTTGTGACCGGGGTCGATGCCTTTATCGCCATCTGGGAACGCCTGCCGCGCTGGCACATGCTGGCGACGGTGCTGCGCCCGTGGATCATCCGCAAGCCTCTCGACGCCATTTATCGTTTCCTCGCGCCCTACCGGCCGCGTCAGACCTGTCGCGACGGCGTCTGCTCCACGGATTAAACGCTTGATATGCAGGGCTGCGCCCGGCTAGCTGCCGGGCATGGAACAGCCGCTGACCCGCAAGGCCGTGCTCGCACGCGCCTGGCCCCTCATTTTCGCCAACGCCACCGTGCCGCTGGCCGGCGTGATCGACACCTTCGTGCTCGGCCTGTCCGGAGACGGATCGGATCTGGGGGGCGTGGCCCTGGGCGGCGCGATCTTCTCGGTCTTTTACTGGAGCTTTTATTTCCTGCGTATGGGAACCACCGGGATGACGGCACAGGCCGACGGGGCCGGCCGGCTTGCCGACGTCCAGCGCATCCTGTTGCGCGCAACGCTGGTCGCCATCGTTCTGGGCTTGCTGGTCTGGATGTTCCGGCATCCGATTTCCTGGGCAGGTTTCGCCATCCTGCAGGGGACGGAAACAGTTGAGGACAAGGGCGCCGCCTATCTCCTGGCGCGGGCCTGGGGTGCCCCCGCAGCGCTTGCAGGGTTTGCCATCTCCGGCTGGCTGATCGGGCTGGGCCGCAACCAGGCAACCCTGGCGATCTACGCCGTTTTCTCGGCCACGAATATCGTGCTGGATTTCTGGTTCGTACTGGGCCTGGGCATGGGCCCCGGCGGGGTCGGCGCGGCAACGGCCATTGCGGAATGGACGGCTGTCGTCGTGGCCATCGGCTTTGCGCTGCACGCCATTCGCCAGCAAAAAGGCTGGGCCGAGCAGGTTCTCGACCGGGACCAGCTGCTCGACGCGCACGCCCTGCGGGAGATGTTCCACGTCAACGTCAACCTGATGATCCGCACCTGGTCGCTGGTCATCGGCTTCACCTGGTTTGCCAATGCCGGTGCCCGACAGGGCACCTCTGCCCTTGCCGGTAATCACGTCCTTTTGCAGGTCATTACCTTGTGGGCCTTTGTTCTGGACGCTTTCGCCTTCGTCGCCGAGACCGAGGCGGGCCGGGCCTTCGGACGCAAGTCAAAGGACGCCCTGCGCCGCGCAATCCGCATGACCGGCGAACCGATGCTGGCCTGCGGCGCCGTCTTTGCGGTGCTGACCTTCCTGTTCGGCGAGGCTGCACTGGGACTGGTGATCGAGGATGAGGCAGCCCGGCAGGCCGCGATCACCTATCTGCCCTGGTGCGCCATCATTCCCTTCCTGGGCGCGGGCGCCTGGCTGATGGACGGTGTCTTCATCGGCACCACCAGCGGGAAGATCCTGCGCAATGCGGGCCTGGCCGCCGTTGCCGTCTATCTCGCAGCAGATTTCCTCCTGGCCCCGGCTTATGGAAACCACGGGGTCTGGGCCGCATTCCTGATTTTCTATATTGCCCGCGGGGCCACGCTGGCGGCCGCCTATCCGGCGCTTGAACGCCGCCTCTACTCGGCGCCGACCGCTTCGGAAACAGAGGCGAAACCGTCGGAATAGAGTCGCTCGGCCAGGCCGGTCTTGATCCGGCCGATCAGGCTGGGGCCTTCATAGACCAGTGCGGTGTAGAGCTGGATTGCATTGGCACCCGCGCGGATCTTGGCATAAGCCGTATCAGCGTCCCGGACGCCTCCGACACCGATGATATCGAGGTCCGGTCCCGCCGCATTGCGGAATGCGCGGACAAGTTCGGTAGATCGTTCAAAGACCGGCGGGCCCGACAGCCCCCCCATTTCCTCGGCCAGCTCGCTGCGCAACGTGTCCGGGCGGGCGAGCGTCGTATTGGACACGATCAGCCCGTCCATCTTGTAGGTGGTCACCACATCGATGATATCGGCGACTTCCTCGTCGGCGATATCCGGCGCAATCTTGAGGAAGAGCGGCGCCTTGCCCCGCACTTCGACCACGCGGGAAATCAGCTCGACCAGGGTCTGTTTGGACTGCATGTCGCGCAGCCCCGGCGTATTGGGCGAGGAAATATTGACGGTGAAGAATTGCGCGTCATCCTTCAGCGCGTCCAGACAGGTTACGTAATCCGCGACCCGGTCCTCGCTATCCAGGTTGGCGCCTAGATTGACCCCGACAATACCCCCGCGCTGGGCGCGGGCACGCAGGTTACGCGCAAAATTCTCCAGACCCAGATTGGGAAAGCCCATGCGATTGATGACCGCTTCGTCCTCGGGCAGACGGAAGATCCGCGGTTTGGGCTTGCCGTCCTGGCCACGCGGTGTCACCGCGCCCAGCTCGACAAAACCAAAGCCCATGGCCAGCAAGGCGTCAGGCACATCGCCATTCTTGTCATAACCCGCGGCAAGCCCCAGCGGATTGGACAGTTTCAGCCCTGCAAGCTCGGTCGCCAGCACCTGGTCATCCTGGCGCAATTGGCGTGGTCCGAAACCGTATTTCAAGCCCATGATGGACAGGCGGTGCGCCTCTTCCGGATCAAAGGCGTGCAACAGACGCGTGGCGATATCGTGGATCAACGGCTGCCCTCCAGGTCGTTCGGCATGATCCAGCCGCCTTCTTCGTTGCGGCCGATCAGGCGGACGCCCTTGACGGCGCTGGTCGGGATCGTTCCGTAAACGTGCGGAAACAGCTCGCCGCCACGCGACACTTCCCACTTCACAGTCTCGCCCAGCGCGTCCAGATCGACCTCGGCCAGCACCAGCCGTTCATGCTGGTTGTAGTGCTTGAGCAAGGTGCCCTCGACCTGCGCAGCCGCCGAGAGATGGATGAACCCGTCGGCGATGTCGTGGGGGTCACCTTCGAAAACACCCGCTGCCATGACCTCGGCCCAGCGCTCCGGTGTTGCGAGTCGATATGCAATCTTGTCCGTCATGGCGGCAGGCCTAGCCTCGCTCCCTGTTCCGCGCAAGCCTGACTCGCGCCTCTACATGTTTTCCTATAGCGTTGTGCAACCAAGGACTGTCAAATGTTCACTCACGCCCAGATCTGGCGGGGGATCGATCTACTCGCCGCTCACGCACAAACCAGCCCCTCAGGACTCGCCCGGCGCGCCGGGCTGGATGCGACCACATTCAACCCGTCCAAACGCGTGTCCGCAGACGGCGCCAAGCCCCGCTGGCCGTCAACGGAAAGTCTGACCAAGGCGCTGAGCGCCGCCAATCTGGATTTCGAGAGTTTCGCCGCACTGGTGCTCGAGCGCGATGGACGATCCGCCCTGCCCCGTCTTGAACTGCACGACCGCGCGGCCAGGCTGTCCTTCTCCCGCGGAGGTCTGCCACACGGAGAGAACTGGCAGCTCAAGCCCTTCCCCGGTGTCATGCTGAGCGACGCCTATTCGCTCACTCTCGCCAACCAGGACCTCGCCCCGGTCTATCGCGCGGGCGACACGCTTGTGGTCAGTCCGCAAAGCGATATCGCGCCGGGCGACCGCGTGGTGCTGGAGCGCAATGACGGCCGCATCAGTGCCTGGACCTTTCTCGGCCGGAGCGCCCGGGACCTGCGTCTCGCTGCGCTTGACGGCAAGCCGGGCGAACGGGTCGTCACCCTTCAGGACATTCGATGGCTGTCGCGGATCATGTGGGTCAGTCAGTAACGCATGCGCGCATCCGCCCACAGCGTGGCGGCGTCACGATCGCCAATCAGCTCTGACAACTGCGCAGCGTCGGTCTGGACCGCTGCTTCAAAGGCGTCGCGGGGCGGCAATTGCAGGCACAGCACCAATTGCTGCCGCGCCATGTCGTAATAAGCCGCATCGTCCAGGGCCAGCAGTGCGAGGGCGAAGAAATATCGCGGTGCGGGATTGTGCGGATCAAGGGCAATCGCATTGGTGTAGAAACCGATACCGGCATCGATGGAGGCATCGAGCACGCTCATGCCGCGATCACCACCGCGGCGCGCGACCTCGAGGTGCCAGGCGCCCAGCATCCCGACCGCCCAGGGGTCATTCGGATTCTCCTCGACCAGGCTCTCCAGCAGGGATCGTCCCCGTTGCGGGATCCGCCCCACATAGGCGCGCATGCCATTCATGAAACGCCCGCGATATCCCAGCGCGCCGGCGAGGCGCAGACGGGCATCGGGGTGATCATCATCGAGGCGATAGGCATATTCCGCGAGACGCGCCGCCCGCCGCGCAAGCTCGGGGCGCTCGGGATGCCCGGGTTCGACCATCAGCTGGGCCAGCAAGGCCCCCGCCGCATAGGCATATCCGTCCGGGCCACCCGCCAGCTGGGCCAGCCGGGCGGCCTCCTGCCACCGGCCCTCCGAATAGGCCTGCCGCGCTTCCGCCATGTCAGCCTGCGCCGGCAGGCTGACGAGACACATCATCAAAAGGGCAATCAAGCTTCGCATGGTCAAACGCTAGTCCAAAGCAAGCGACGGGTTAAGGCCAGACCGCGACTTTTCGCGCCATCGCATCAATCTAGTTCGCGCAGTAGAAGAGCATTGAAAGGCTACCTGCTCATGAACACGGTCTTCAAACCGCCCATGCCGCCCCTGGCCCGCTATAGCGGTGCCGGTCGGTTGATGCCGGGAGACTACTGGACCTATTTCCGGGCCATGAGCCGCAATCCGCTGGAGGTGTGGGGCGAACATCATTTCCACCTGAACGTGGCGCCCTTCCGTTTTCTCGGCCGCTCGTCCCTGATCATCAATGATCCCGACGCGATCCAGCACTGCTTCATCGGCAATGTCACAAACTACCGCATGAATCCGATGCGCCAGGCGGTCCTGCGCCCCTTCCTGCGCGATGGCCTGCTGACCGCTGAAGGCGAGATCTGGAAAACGGCCCGCAAGGCCGTCTCTCCCGTCTTCACCCCGCGCAAGGTCAACGCTTTTGCACCGCAAATTCTGAAGGTCTGCGAGGATGCGCGGGATTCATTCAGAGCCGTGGACGGCCGGGTCATCTCCGCCACCGATGCCATGGTCAACCTGACCCTGGACGTGCTTATCGAAACCCTGTTCTCCGGCGATGAAGCCCTGGACAAGGCCCGTTTTACAAAGGGCATTTGTGATCTGATCGAGATCAGCGGCATTCCCCATCTCTTCGATCTGCTGCACATGCCGGGCTGGGTGCCCCGCATCGGTCACGGCGCCTCCAACCGCGTGATCCGGGATTTGCGTGAACAGGTGGGCGAGCTCGCGGCGCTGCGCCGCAGCCAGCCCCTGCCCGAACAGGCCGGGCGGCCGGCGGACTTCCTTGATCTGCTGCTGGGCGCCGGCCTGGACGATACAGCGGTTGTCGACAACCTGCTGACCTTCCTCGCTGCAGGCCATGAAACCACCGCGCGCACGCTGACCTGGACACTGTATCTCCTGTCCCAATCGCCAGACATCCTCGCAGAGGTTGAACAGGAACTGGATACGGCGGAGCTGGATCGTGGCGCACCGGAAACGTGGATGGACGCCTTGCCCTGGACCATGGCGGTGATCAAGGAGAGCCTGCGGCTGTATCCCTCGGCCCCGGTCCTGGCCCGGTCCTCGATCAATGATGATGTTGTGGGCGGCGTCCCCATCCCGGCCAAGACCGACGTACTGGTCTCGACCTGGTTATTACATCGCCATCGCGACCTCTGGCCGGACGCGGATGAATTCCGCCCGCAACGCTTCCTGGGCGAAGCGGGCGAGACCATCAACCGCTTTGCCTACCTGCCCTTCGGTATTGGCCCGCGCGTGTGCATCGGCGCCCGTTTCGCGATGATGGAAATGGCGATCGTTCTGGCCGTCCTGTTGCGCGATCTGCGCTTCCAGTTTGCCGGACACCGGCATCCATTGCCGGTCATGCGCATCACGCTGCAACCGGATGTCGACGTGCCCATGAAGGTCAGTCATCGCCCAGCGGGTATTGAAACACCTGTTCCAGAGGGACCTTGAACACATTGGCGATCTTGAACGCGACCTCCAGCGAGGGCGAATAGCGTCCCTGTTCGATCGCCAGCACCGTCTGACGCGTCACGCCAATTCGCTTGGCCAGCTCGGCCTGGGTCATTTCCCCGGCGTCAAAGCGCAGGCGGCGGATCTCGTTGGTGATTTTGGTCGGCTTGGTCATCAGAAGGCCCCGCGATAGGACAGCAGCTTGACCACGGTGCCGATGGCCGCGCTGAGCCAGGCCCCCACAAAGAGACCATTGGCCACCCAGAAGGTGTCGTAGCCCATCCAGATCAGGACCAGCGCCACGATCACCGCCACCGAGAGGACGTGCCCGCCCACCGCGTCGCCGAGCCGGCCGATATGCTTGTCGCGCTCGTCCTCATTGCCGAATTCGGCATCTACCGCATCCTTGCCTTCCTTGACGGTCAGCCAGATGGCCGAACCAATGCTGACAAGCACCGCCGTAATCACGGACAGGATGACACCCACGACCACGGCAATGATCATCGGGCCCGTGTAAGCAATCTCGGACACCGGCACAGAACTCATTTGCGGGACGACCTGGAACCCGTACCAGGCCAGAACGATAAGGCTGGTCACGAGACCTGCCGTGTTGATGCGTTCATAGAAACTCATGTCAAAAAACTCTCCACAGAGTGTCTGAAATTCTTTACATGCACTCATGTAAGAAAACACCGACTTCGTGTCAATTATTTTTTACCTGAAGAGTCTGCTAGCGATTCCAGCGCAGGCGCAGATTGAAGCTGGGCACGTTGTCGACATCCACACTGGCGCTATCGAGCGGGCTGCCATCGATCGCATTGACCAGCGTCGTGGCCTCACGGTCACGCCCCGTGCGAACATTCAGGCGCAGGAAGACTTCCTCGCGCATCTCGAACTCGGTCCACAGCGAGACAAATGCGCCATTGTCCCGCTCGATAATGTTCTCCAGCACCGGATCATCACCCGGTGTGCGCACCCCGTCGAAGATCTGACGCTCCTCGCGAATGCGCTCGGGCAAGCGCGACCAGAAGCCGGTCCGCCAGGTGTCAGAATGGCGCCACTCACCATTGATCCGCGCCTCCAGCCCGCGATCCTCATGCCGGATCTGGGTCAGCCAGTAGTGCGTTGACGGCGCGTCCTGCTCCAGCTCCATGCCCAGGATGAACTTGCCACCGGCAAACTCCTGGCGCACGCCGATCTCGACCGTGTACTCGGCAAGGCCGGACGTCTGGCGCACAAATCCCTGCAGCGGATCAATACGTTCGGAATCACGCAACACCGCAATGCCATCAATGAAGAGCCCGGGAATGCCGAACTGGCCAAAGTCCAGCTCGAACACGCCTTCCAGGGTGTCAATCGTTTCCGGTCCGATATTGGCCGGGGTCACATCGCCATCGAGGGTCAGCACACGGGAAATCGGATTGTCGACTTCACGCCGCTGGCCCAGGACGCGAAGCAGATTGCGTTCGCCGAAGCGGCGCTCCAGCTCCACCCGGTAGACCCAGGCCCGTTCCGGCTCCAGCGTAGCCGCACCGGCCGTGTTCAGCGCATTGTCCAGATTGGTCTCGGCCAGGAACAGGTCCAGGTCCAGCTGGCTGACTTCGCGCTCACCGGACACCCGCAGCACCCAGCCATTGTCCAGTGTCCAGGTCATGTCCGCCCGAGGTATGACATCCGTCAGGGTCAGTTCGCCCGGAGCATTGGAGGAATTCAGCGAGAATTGTTCCACGCGACCGCCGAAATTGGCGGTCAGATCTGCGCGCGGCGTCCAGCTGGCCACCGCCAGCGCGGCAGCCCGCGTCTCCTCGACCGAGGCAGTCGACCCATCAATATCCTGAAGCACGCCGTCAATCGTCGCCGTGGACGAACCGTCCAGCGTATTGAGCGCCCATGTTCCGCCGGCCTCGACGGTCCAGGCGTCACTCATGCGCCAGCGCAGCGTTGCACGCGTGGCCGTCTCGGACGTTTCTTCACCGGATGTCGAACGATTGACCGTACCCATCTCGGTCAGGCTGGCAGAACTTTCCTGCTCACCATCTGTCCGGGTGAGCATGGCATTCAGATCTATATTGTTCCGGAAGGGTGCTGTGTATTCGAGCCCGAAACTGGTGTCGGCATTCTCGAATGCATTCGTTTCCTGCAGCGCGGCTCCGGAGGCGACTTCCTCTGCTGTGGGGCGTTGGGAATTGGCAAAGCTGTCATAGGCGCCGGACAACACGAGGCTGCGCCCGCCCGACAGGGGGAGGGTCGCAGAGCCCTGCGCATCGCGCCGTGACATCGTTGTATTGCGGTCGGTGGAGAGGCGCGCAGTCGGCGTATCCGCCGTCGAGGAACGCACGTCCTCGTAAGCAATCAGTGCCTCGTCATAGAGCTCGAAATTGCCTTCCAGGTCGATGCCGCCACCGGTCATCGAGCCACCGAAGGCCAGCTGCACTTCGTCGCCGCCATCTTCGCGCGGCTCGATCTCCATGCGACCATTGATCCGCCGATCGGTCTGGTCGCGCAGAACGATGTTCAAGAGCAGCGGATAGCCCTGCATGTCGATGTCACGGGCGCCTGCCTCAATGAGTTCCAGTCGCTCCACATCTTCAACGCGCAGGGTGCTCAAGCGGGTCCCGATGGACCCGGAGCGGGCCGGCGGGCGGCGACCATTGATCAGCACATTGCCCTGCGCACCGGAAAGACCGCGGACATCATCGCCTTCATCGATCTGGAAGCCCGGCAGGCGACGCACAAGGTCGTTGGCGTTCTGGGGCAGGAATTCAGCGAAGGCGTCGGGCAGGTAGATCTCAACACCGGGCTCGCTGGCCGGCGTTGCGGTTTGGGCATGAGCGCCAGTCACAAGAAGCAGGCTACCCGCCATGGCCGTTGCCAGTCGGGTGTTCAGAAATTTGCGCACACCAGCCCCACACTCTTGTGCATCAAGAGGACACGCCGGGTCATCCCGGCGCCTCCGACACTACGTTACACTCCGGACTGCGGATCAGTTGGCGTCGGCCAAATCCCCAGCCAGGCCCGCCTCAATAAGCGAAATAGTTTCCGAAATCCCGTAGATTGCTGCGAAAGATCCGAAACGCGGGCCCTGCGATTGACCGAGAAGTACCTCGTAGAGCGCTTTGAACCAGTCCCGCAGATTATCAAATTCCTGTGATTTTCCGGCGGAGAACACTTCGGTCTGGATCACTTCGGCGTCGCGTTCATCAGCGTCGAGCGCCTTGAAACGGACCAGCAGGTCTTCCATCGCCGCCCGTTCCATGTCCGTCGGGGCCCGGAAGGATTTCGTCGGCTCGACAAAGTCCTGGAAGTACTGCACGGCAAAACCGGCCAGCTGATCGAGCAGCGGGTGGGTTTCCGGCGACGCGCCTTCGACATAACGACCAATAAAGCCCCACATCACCTCGGTATTGTGGGCGCTGGCGGCAGACGCCAGGTTCAGCATCAGGGCGAAATTGATCGGCGAGGCTTCCGCCGGCGGATTGCCGGCATGGATGTGCCAGGCCGGGTTCTCAAGCTGCTTGGCCTCGTCCTGGCCGGCATAGGCCGCCAGGTGCTGCATGTATTCGTCCACAGCGCGCGGGATGACGTCGAAATAGAGCTTCTTGGCCTGGCGTGGCTTGACGAAATTGTAATAGCTCAGGCTCTCCTGCGGGGCGTATTTCAGCCACTCCTCGACCGACAGGCCATTGCCCTTGGACTTGGAAATCTTCTCGCCCTTGTCATCCAGGAACAGCT